>JBDWKL010000010.1 GCA_039973685.1 Hyphomicrobiales bacterium | reverse complement strand
CTCAACGCCTGAGATCCAATTGTCTGTGAGGGCATATTCAGCACCTGCACCAACCGCATAACCAAGTGCGAGGTCTCTGTCATAAAAATTGTCAAGACCTAGATCAGGACGTCCAATAGCAAGACCCCCCTCTACATAGGTCAACAATCGTTCAGTTGGTGTGAAGCCAGCACGGGCTGTTAAGGTGCTTATGAAATCTACTTCACCGCTTGCATTGGCCGTTGTCGCGTCACCAGTTAGATAGTTGATATCTCCTTCAACACCTAAGACGAGTTTGTCGAACTGGTAATTGTAACCAATAACGCCACCGCCAACAAAGCCGGTGTCTTTATCTAGGTCAGCGCCGAAATTATTGTCAAAACGACCATTAAAATCGATCCCCGCGTTTGCGCCGACGTAAAAGCCGCTCCAGTCAAATGCTTGGGCCTGTACTGGCGCTGCGATTGGCTCTAGTACATCATTTGGCAAGTCTGCGGCGTTGGCTGTTGTTGCAATCATGAACGTTGATGCTGCAAGCAACGTGGATTTCAAAACTCTATTCATTACTATCAACTCCTTCTTATTGGCCTTTGTAAGCACCGTCTGGGGGAAAGCTTTGCTGCTTGTCTGACGGCAGGCCGTTGTTGATTTTTGATATGTGGGATTCAATTGCGGCGGCTTGTGGCGCGGATTGTGGCTATTTCTGGGTTTTTTGTTCAATAAGTTGAGATATTTTGAGAGATTACGTGAAGAGAATGCGCGGATTTTCATGCTCACAACCTTGACGTTACCCCTGTCTGTGACCGATAAGGACAACATAAAACCTTAGAGCGCTGTTGGAGTGCTCAGGTCAAAAATACAACATGTCAAAGGTCGCAAAAATGGCTAAAACGCTTTATGATAAAATCTGGGATGATCATCTGGTTCACGAACAAGAAGATGGCACTTGCCTGATTTATATTGATCGCCACCTTGTGCATGAAGTAACCAGCCCACAAGCTTTTGAGGGTCTACGCATGACAGGCCGCAAAGTGCGTGCGCCTGAAAAGACTTTGGCAGTGGTTGATCATAACGTTCCAACCACGGATCGCTCCCTCCCTAACCCTGATCCACAATCAGCAACACAAATTGACGCGCTTGCAAAAAATGCCGCTGAATTTGGTGTTGAATATTATTCAGAGCATGACCGTCGTCAGGGTGTTGTGCACATTATCGGTCCAGAGCAAGGTTTCACTTTGCCAGGCATGACCATTGTTTGTGGCGACAGCCACACATCAACACACGGCGCTTTTGGTGCCTTGGCGCATGGTATCGGTACATCTGAGGTTGAGCATGTGCTCGCGACACAGACGCTGATCCAGAAAAAAGCCAAGAACATGAAGGTTGAAGTGACAGGCAAGCTTCCTGATGGCGTGACGGGCAAAGACATCGTCCTTGCCATCATCGGTGAAATTGGTACGGCTGGCGGCACTGGCTATGTGATTGAATATTGCGGTGAAGCAATCGAGGCGCTTTCTATGGAAGGCCGCATGACCGTTTGTAATATGTCAATTGAAGGCGGCGCACGCGCTGGCCTTATTGCACCGGACCAAAAGACATTTGATTACATTACAGGTCGTCCAAAAGCGCCAACTGGCAAAGCTTTGGATATGGCGATTGAATATTGGAAGACATTGTTCACCGATGACGATGCGAAATTCGACAAAGTGGTAACACTTGATGCGGCCAACCTGCCGCCAATCGTCTCATGGGGTTCTTCACCTGAAGATGTTGTGTCGATTGAAGGTGTGGTTCCAAACCCAGCTGACATTGATGACGAGACAAAACGTGCTTCTAAACAGCGTGCGCTTGAATATATGGGTCTTGAAGCGGGCACGAAAATGACAGACATCACGGTCGATCGCGTGTTTATCGGTTCGTGCACTAATGGCCGCATCGAAGATTTGCGCGCAGCTGCTGAAATTGCCAAAGGCAAAAAAGTTGCAAGCACAGTGAGCGCGATGATTGTTCCAGGTTCTGGCCTTGTTAAAGAGCAGGCTGAGCAAGAAGGTCTCGATCAAATTTTCAAGGATGCTGGTTTTGAATGGCGTGAGCCTGGCTGCTCTATGTGCCTTGCGATGAACCCAGACAAGCTGAAACCTGAAGAGCGTTGTGCTTCAACTTCAAACCGTAACTTTGAAGGTCGTCAGGGCTTTAAAGGGCGCACACACCTTGTGTCCCCTGCAATGGCTGCTGCTGCGGCAGTTGCTGGCCATTTTGTGGATGTTCGCGACCTTTAAGCAGGTCGCCTTCAAAATTTAGACAAAACAAAACCGCCGGTTCGCAAGAAACGGCGGTTTTTGTATTCTTATAACCGAGTTCGGTCTTAGCGTTGGCCCTTACGAACGGCTGCTTTGATTTCGCTGCGGTTGACGCCAATATCTGCAAGTTCGCGGTTGCTCATTGCATATAGGTGGTTCATGTCAGTGCGGTTTTTGTTCCAGCGACGTACATTTTCAAATAGAAACATGATGTTCTCCTGATGTGTTGTTGTGTTCTTGATTTCTGTTAATGTTGAAATAGTGCTTGTTGCACTGCAGCACAATTGAGATAATCGCATGTGAGCCATGCGCCTAATGCATTGATTGAATTAATGGTTTGGTAACAAAAAATACCGCTTCGAAAGAAGCGGCATTCTTGTATGCAGAGCACGAGGGAGAGGGGAGAGTTCGGCCCTGCAAGTAAACTTATATGTACCTAGCGGGTACGGAAATCTTCGATACCAATGTCAACGAGCAGACGCTTTGGCAATGAGTTTATAACTCTTGCGCGTTGGCGCTTGATTTGCCATTGACGTAGTTGGCTAATAAAGGTCATGGGTCATACTCCAAATTACAGCATTCGGAACATCCGAAGAGTGTTGATGCTCAAATAAGTGGCAAGTGCCTATGAAACCAGCGACATTTACGAATATCAGCTATGCATTTTTTGCAGATTGTTGCGACTTGGGATTGGCGCAAATAGGACAGGTGATTTCGCACCGACACAGTTCAGCCAAAATGCTGGTTCGAGCTGTTAACAAGGTATTAAAAAGGCAGTCTTTTGAGCGCTAATTTTAGGAATAAACGTGTTTTGATCGCTGGTGGAACTGATGGCATTGGGCTTGAAGTCGCGCACCTTTTAGCATCTCGCGGTGCTGAACTGGCAATTGTCGGGCGTCGAGGTGTGGATGAACTGATATTACCGAGCGGCTGCCACTATATTCAAGCTGACCTTTCAACACCCCAAGCTCTTGACGAGATATTAAATGGCTTAGCTTCAATTGGCTTTGATAATGGTCTTGATCACTTAGTGCTCAATGCAAGCATCGCCTATGTTGGCCCAGTCAGTGATGAAACAGACGAGGGGCTTCTTGCTCTATTGGCTGTTAATCTAAAAGCGCCTCTTGCCCTTTGCCAAGGCCTTTATGGTGCCCTTGCAATTCGTGCAGGCTCTGTGTGCTTTATCAGCTCCACGGCTGCAGGAAGTGCAACACCTCAGTTCGCCAGTTATACGGCGAGCAAGACGGCGATCAATCACTTTGCTGATAATCTCGAAATTGAATGGCAGGGCCGCGTTAAAGTGCAGGTCGTAAGTCCGGGCCCAACCAGAACGGCGTTCCATAAGAAAGCTGGAATGGATGAACCACCCATGGCGGGATTGTTTATGAAGCCGCAAGAGGTCGCACGTGGCGTTGTGAGGGTGCTTGCAAACGGAAAGCGTCGCAAAGGGTACTCGATGCTTGCACTCGTGTTTTTCGTTGCAAAGCGGGCTTTGTTTGGAGGCGTATCATGAGTGTGTTGATTACGGGTGCTGCAAATGGACTGGGTGCATCGGTTGTTTCTTTTGCGAAGGAGCGCGGACATGCCGTCGTCGGGCTTGATTATCAATGGGCTGATGAAACGCAAGATTTGGAAATAACGGCTGATTTATCTGAGCCTCGATCCATTGCGAAACTTGCCCCTGTGCTGTCGGCCAAAGGGCCGTATGACATTGTTGTTCATAATGCCGCCGTTAGTGCGACGGGGAAGTTTGAAGAAATTCCAGCCACCGCCCATGAACGTCTCATAGACATCAATGTAACTTCGCCCTTGTTGCTGACTAAGAAGCTCTTGGCTGATGGCGCCATTAAACGTGGTGGAACGCTTGTCTTTATTGCATCGCTTTCAGTTTATGTGGGCTACCCAGGTGCGGCATCTTATGCGGCCAGCAAGATGGCCATATCAAACTATGCAAAGAGCTTGCGCAAATCGCTAAAGAGCGACGGGATCAATGTTTTGGTGGTTTATCCCGGACCCATGAAAACTGAGCAAGCAAGCCGCCATGCGCCAAAAGGGGCTGATGCTGAAAAGCGAATGAATTCAGATGACGTTGCTCGGCAAATATTTTCCGCAATTGATGGGCGAAAGAGTAGTCTTGTGCCTGGCGTGGGAAACAAAATTTTTGCAAAACTCGGGGCACTTATGCCGCGCACGATGCGGGCTTTGATGAAGAAGATTATCTATGACAAATTAGATGGATCTGTTTATTAAAGTGAACAGCCAAAGAAAGATTATAAATGCCGAACCTTGATCGTGAAAAATTCACTGATATTGCGCTTCAACTTGCATTGAGTGCTGGTGAAAAAATTATGGAAATCTACGAGACAGATTTTGATGTCAGCACCAAACAAGATGCTTCACCCGTGACAGAAGCAGATGTTGCTGCTGAAGCGATCATCTTGAAGGGTTTGAAGGAAGCATTTCCTGATCTTCCCATCGTTGCCGAAGAAGAAGCTGCTGCTGGCAATATTCCTGATATTGGCAATGTCTTCGTGTTGGTGGACCCTCTTGATGGCACCCGTGAGTTTTTAAATCGCAATGGTGCGTTTACCGTCAATATTGGTTTGATTGAGGATGGTTCGCCAGTGGCTGGTGTTGTTCATGCGCCCGCTTTGTCACGTACCTTTGGTGGTTCTGTTGGCAAGGGCGCATATGAGATTAGTTCAGACGAGCGCACGACCATCACCGTGCGTGCTACTAACCCTGATCATGTAGTGGCCGTTGCAAGCCGCTCTCACCGTGATGAGAAGACTGACGCTTATCTTGAAAGCGCTGGTGTGAAGGAAACCGTCTCCATCGGTTCGTCTTTGAAGTTCTGTTTACTTGCAGCTGCAGAGGCCGATTTATATCCGCGCTTTGGCCGCACAATGGAATGGGATACTGCCGCAGGTCATGCCGTGTTGGCCGCTGCTGGCGGGTCTGTTTCAAATGAAGATGGCACGCCGTTTATGTACGGTAAGCGCAACCAAGCAGATGATGTTGATTTTGCCAATCCAGCCTTCATTGCAAAAGGCGGATAGAACATTATTCTGCCTGTGATCTAGATTCAAAGGGCGATACGTTTATGAGCGATATTATTTTTCACCATTATCCACCATCACCAGTGGCAGAGAAGGTGAGAAAGACCTTCGGCATAAAAGGTCTTTCATGGGCCTCATGCGAAGAAAATCGCTTGCCACCGCGTCCTGAACTTTTCGCGATGACGGGCGGATATCGTCGTATTCCTGTGATGCAAATTGGTGCGGACACCTATTGCGACACACAATGCATTTTGCGCGAGCTTGATAAACGTTTTCCAACACCTGCTCTTGCTCCAGCAGGACGTGGTGGAATGGCGTTTGCGCTCTCTCGCTTTACAGATAGTGAAATGTTCACCCATGCATTCAAAGCTGTATTAGCGCCTGCTGCGGCCTCTTTACCACCTGAGTTTGTTGCAGACCGTGGGCGGCTTTATCTTGGCCCCGACCATGACATGGCAAAAGAAGCAGCCGACCTGCCGCACACGCTTTCTCAATTGCGTGCGATGCTTGGCTGGGTTGATGATTGCCTTACTGAAACGGGTGCCTTTATCACAGGCGATGATGCCAAAATGCCAGACATTCTGGTTTGGTATCTGGTTTGGTTCTTAAAAGGGCGGTGGGCTGATGCGCCAAGCTTCTTTGAAGAGTTTGACGGTGTGAACCAATGGGCAGACCGCATGGAAGTGATTGGCCAAGGGGAGATGTCTGAAATCTCTCCCGCAGATGCACTTGCTGTTTGTAAAGCCGCAACGCCTGAGACGGCTGAAGCTTCAGATGACCGCGACCCACAGGGTTTAAAAGTGGGCATGAACGTGAGCGTTGAACCGCTGACAGATAGCGGTGAGGATGCCGTTACTGGTACTCTGCGGGCTGTATCACGGGACAGCGTTGCATTGACCCTGTCCAATGATGAAGCGGGCGAACACGCAGTACATTTCCCGCGTGTTGGCTATCGTGTTCGCGTGTCTGGATAATAATAGGAAAATCTGATGAAATATAATCGACTTGGAAAAACGGGCCTGAAGGTTTCGGAGCTTTGTCTTGGCTGTATGAGTTACGGCGCACCAGGTTGGGATGTTCATCCTTGGGTGCTGGATGAGGCGGCGTCTGTTCCGTTTATTCATGAGGCGTTTGATAAGGGCATCAATTTCTTTG
Organism: Hyphomicrobiales bacterium; assembly: GCA_039973685.1. Classification (NCBI taxonomy): domain Bacteria; kingdom Pseudomonadati; phylum Pseudomonadota; class Alphaproteobacteria; order Hyphomicrobiales; species Hyphomicrobiales bacterium. Next base: position 5,679 of record JBDWKL010000010.1, on the reverse strand, counting down.
ATACGGCCAATTATTACAGCGTGGGTGAGAGCGAAGTTATCTTAGGTAAGGCGCTTGCTGATTTACCGCGTGAAGATGTTGTGGTGGCCTCCAAAGTTGGTTTGCCAATGGGGGATAAACCCAACCAGCGCGGCCTGTCTCGAAAGCATATTCTGGAAGCGGTTGAGGCGTCATTAGACCGCCTTGATATGGACTATATGGACCTGCTTATAATCCATCGTCTTGATCATGATACGCCGATGGAAGAAATCTGCGCAGCACTTGATGATGTGGTCCGCTCTGGGCGGGCGCATTATATTGGGGCGTCTTCTATGTTTGCTTGGGAGTTCATGAAGATGCTGGGCATTCAGCGTGAAAACGGTTTCGCAGAATTTGTTTCCATGCAGAATTTTTATAATCTGGTTTACCGCGAGGAAGAGCGCGAGATGATGCCGCTTTGTGAGAGCGAGGGAATCGCTGTTACGCCTTGGTCGCCAATGGCGCGAGGGTTCTTGACCAAAGGCGTGGATGATGAAGCGTCCACTCGTTCAGGTTCAGACAAACTGGCACAAGGCTATTTTGGAACAGAAGCCGATATGCAAGTGCTGGCGGCTGTTCGTTCTGTCGCGGAAGAATTGGGTGTGAAGCCTGCACAAGTGGCGCTTGCTTGGGTGCGGTCGAAAAGCTTTATGACAGCACCGATTATTGGCGCGACGAAACCTCACCATCTTGATGATGCCATTGCATCGTTAGAGGTTCATCTCACACCTGAGATGATTGAGCGATTAGAGGCGCCTTACCAAGTTAGACCGATACAAGGTCATAGCTAGGGTGCTAGCGGGCGCGGGCTTTGGTTGAAAACCAAACGACCATGACAATGGCAGCGGCAAAAGCATAAGTCTCTAAGCTAATGGCCTCGCCAAGTATGAGCGCTGAGATTGCAAGCGTTACGAAAGGTTGGATCAACAAGGTTTGCCCAACCCGTGCAATGCCGCCTATTGCTAAAGCTTTGTTCCAGACAAAAAAGCCAATGAACATGGAAAACAGTGACACATAAGCAAAGCCAGCCTGAGCGCTTGGGCGAGCTGTGAAGATTGCGTCATCCCAAAAGAAATAGACGCCAATCAAGATCACGGGCGAGGCCATGATTAATTGCCAGCAGATGACTTCCCATCCCGGTTTTTGTCGTGAGAGAACGCCTGAGATCGCGTAACCCGCCGATGAAACGATAACCGCGCAGACAAGCCATATGTCGCCCCATTCTAACCCGAAAGCGCCATCACGAATTGCAAAAGTGATGACTAAAATGGCACCGACTAGAGACCAAAACCAAAAGCGGCCACTTGGTCTTTCTCCTGCGATAATGACAGCCATCATTGCTGTTGCGATTGGAAACAACCCAAGCACCACACCAGAGTGACTGGCGGGTAAAGTGACAAGCGCAAGGCCGATGAAGCCTGGAAAGCCGATCACCAAGCATAAGCTTCCCAAAAAGGTTGCTTTCCACAATTTGCGGGGGAGGCGTTTGCCTGTGATCAATATGACGATGACCGCAAGGCTTGCTGCAACGGTTGCGCGCCCAAAGGTTACAAACCAAGGGTCTAGGTCCGCAACAGCAAGGCTTGTTGCAGGAACCGTTGCGCCAAAGATTGTGACACCGCAAAGACCGAGTAGAATGCCCTTAATAGAAGTGTCCAAGCCATTGTTCTCAGGCTGCGTTTCTTGGTTTTTTGAGATGCTCAAGAGGCCGCTTTCAAGAAGTGATCGAAGAAAAATGCGAAACTACTCGTCAGAGCGGACGGAGTCGACTAAATTGTCAAAATGATAGGGGTAAAGGCCATCGTCGTTTCAATAACGGATTTTGAATGAGTATTTGGGGCAAAATATCTGAGGTCGTGGGCGCAATTGCCACCAGTGCACCAGTTGCAGGTGTGCTTGATGCGGTCGTCGGCCTGCTCACAGGTGTGTCGGATAACCCAGAACGCCGGCAAGTAGCCTTCACCGTTGCGATGATTGCGCTTTCTGCCAAGATGGCGAAAGCGGACGGGGTTGTGACGGAAGACGAGATCAACGCCTTTCGCGATATATTCGATATTCCCCCCACCGAGCAACAAAACGTTGCCCGCATGTTCAATCTCGCCAAACAAGATGTGGCGGGTTTTGATGCTTATGCCAGCCAGATTTTGAAAATATACCAAGATGATCCTGATATTTTAGAAGATATCTTGGATGGACTTTTTCATATTGCTGAAGCTGATGGCATTATTCACGAAGACGAGCTTGCCTTCTTGGAAGAAGTGGCCCGCATCTTTGGTTTTGAAGATGAGAGTTTTGCCGCCATTAGATCGCGCCATGTGAAGGGCGGGGAGAATGACCCTTACCAAGTGCTTGGTGCCGATCATTCTTGGAGCAACTTTGAGCTGCAAAAGCACTACCGTAATCTTGTTAAAGAAAATCACCCAGACCGTTTAATCGCACGCGGTGTGCCGCCAGAATTTGTTAGCATGGCCAATGATAAAATGGCCGCCATTAATGCAGCCTACGAGCAACTTAAAAAGGAACGTGGACTTTGAGCGCAGAGACTTTTGAGCCTGATTATAAAGACGTCGCTTATGTGCGGCCTGCGCCCAATGTAAATGAGCGTGTTGGTGGGCCAGCGGATATGCTGCTCATTCATTACACGGGTGTGGTTGAAGCTGAAAAAGCGTTGAAATGGCTTTGTATGGAGGCAAGCAAAGTCTCTTGCCATTATTTCGTCTTTGAAGATGGCCGTGTTGTCCAGTCTGCGCCGGAAAAACTGCGCTGTTGGCATGCTGGTGTTGGGTATTGGAAAGGGGTTGAAGATAATAATTCCCGTTCCATAGGCATCGAAATTTCAAACCCCGGCCATGAGCATGGGTACATCCCGTTTAATGATGTTCAAATGGAGGCTGTGATCAAGCTTTCACAAGATATTTGCCACAGAAACGCCATACCGCCAGAGCGCGTGATCGGTCATTCTGATGTTGCGCCGTCACGGAAGCAGGATCCGGGCGAGTATTTTCCGTGGGATAAGTTATTTGAAGCAGGCGTCGGCCATTGGGTGCCAGAAGCACCGTTGGGCGATGGTCGCTTCTTCCAAATTGGCGAGGAAGGCCAGCCCATCGAAGCACTGCAATCCATGTTCGCGCTTTATGGCTATGGGATTGAAGTCACGGGTGTTTTTGACCGTAAAACCCAAGACGTCGTGACCGCCTTTCAACGCCATTGGCGACAATCAAAAGTGGATGGTGTCGCAGATGCTTCGACCATTGAGACGCTCCATAATTTGCTCAAGTCACTTCCTGTAACAGGCTGACATATCGACGTAATTTCATATTGTGTGATGATGTATCGCGGCGTTTTGCCATATTTGGCGGGTTGCGGGGAGTAACACAATGCTGATGTAAGGTGATGCTGATAATTGGGAAATGTGCTTTAGTTAAGTGACTGGTGTCATCGTAAAGGCGTTTTTAAAATGAATGGTCCTGTCACTCAGCTTGATGTTTTGCAACAATCTCCCTTGGATGCGCCCGTAAGGTTGCGCGGCCTTGGAACAGCCGTTCCAGAGCATCTCTTGCCGCAAGATCTTGTCCAGAAAAATGCCAAGCGTATTTTGGGCAAGCGTTATCCAGAGTTTGATCGGCTGTCGAAGACCTTTTTAACCAGCGGTGTTGAGCAGCGATATTCCGTCGCGCCGTTTGAATGGTTTGAAGAGCCAAAAAGCTGGCCAGAGCGGACAGATGCCTTTTTGAAAGGCGCGACGCAACTGTTCATCGATGCAACCAAAAAAGCGCTTGAAGATAGCGGCATGAGCGCTGATCAGATTGATGTGATTGTCACCGTGTCTTCCACTGGCATTGCAACGCCGACCTTGGAAGCGCGCGCAATGGCTGAGCTAGATTTTCGCCGTGACGTAAAGCGCGTTCCCGTTTTTGGTCTTGGTTGTGCAGGTGGTGTGAGCGGGCTTTCTATTGCAACACGACTTGCCAAAAGCATGGCAGGTGCAAATGTGCTGATGGTGGCGGTTGAAACTTGCACCTTGTCGTTCCGCTCCGACCGTATGCAAAAGGCCGACATTATCGCTACCGTTCTGTTTGGTGATGGGGCGGCGGCGGCCATTTTATCAAGCGGTCAAGGCGATGGCCCAATCCTTGGCGAAGGGTCTGAATATACATGGCCTGATACATTGCCCATTATGGGTTGGGATGTTGATGATGACGGCTTTGGCGTGGTGTTTGATCGTTCTATCCCTGCCTTTGCCACCAAGCATTTTCGTGAAGCGATGGAAGCGGGCTTTGAAGCAAGTTCGTTTAAAGAGAGCGACATTAAACGGCTGATTTGTCATCCCGGTGGTGCAAAGGTTGTGGAAGCGATTGAGAGCTCGATGAACTTGGATGAGGGGACACTGAACCATGAGCGCGAGGTGTTGCGTGACTTTGGTAATATGTCTGCACCAACCGCTTTGTTTGTCTTAGACCGTGTGCTTCGCGATAAGCCAGAAGGGCAAATGATGCTCGCAGCACTCGGCCCTGGGTTTACCGCCTCAACACTTCCGATTTTATTTGAGAGCCAGTCATGACGGGCGCACTGTTATTCATTGCTTTCTTGATTGTGCAACGCCTTGGCGAGCTTGTTATTGCTAAACGTAACACGGCCAAATTGGTGGAACGCGGCGCGAAGGAATATGGGGCGGAACATTACCCCTTTATCGTCGCGGTCCACACGTTATGGGTTTTGGCGATCATTGCTCTTGGTTGGGATCAACCAATCTTGTGGCATTGGTTTGTTGTTTATGCCATTTTGCAAGTGTTCCGCATTTGGATTTTATCAAGCCTTGGTGAGCGCTGGACAACACGGATTATCATTTGGAATGAACCACTTATCGTCCGTGGGCCTTATCGTTTTATCAAACACCCAAACTATATTTTGGTCATTGCCGAGATTATTGCAGCGCCAATGGTGCTAGGCTTATCATGGGTGGCGGTTGCCTTTACGGTGTTAAATGCCATCATTCTCGCAATCCGAATTCCGGCAGAAAACAAGGCGCTTGCAACGATCAAGAAATGATAACAACTAGTTTTATCGAACTTACTTGACGCGCCCCTACACTTACGCCAAAAATCTGCCGTCAGTTGGTCGGGTAGTCGCTCACATCAATGCCGCAAGGCGGGTCCGAAAGGTTATGTGAGAGGAAAGTCCGGGCTCCATGGGAATACGGTGCCGGATAACTTCCGGTGGGGGTGGTGAGCAATTGCCACCTTTAGAGATAGTGCCGCAGAAAATATACCGCCTCCGGCTCTCCGGCAGAGAGGTAAGGGTGAAAAGGTGGAGTAAGAGCCCACCGCGTCTTTGGCAACAAAGATGGCATGGTAAACCTCACCGGGAGCAAGACCGAATAGGGATGATGCGCATTTTGGGGTTTGTGCCCCGTTAAAAAATGCAGGGCCATTTCCAGCCCAATCATCCGGGTGGGTTGCGTGAGCGTCTCAGCAATGAGGCGCCAAGATGAATGGTTACCACGTTTGTTGGCAACAACAGGCCATACAAAACCCGGCTTATAGGCCAACTGACGTTTTTTCTTTTAAAAATATTGTTTCCCTCCTTTGAGTGCGAGCACTTCAAAAACCCCTTCAGATTCAACCCATTATTAAGCAATTTCCTGCATTCTTGGCATGTGGA
>JBDWKL010000009.1 GCA_039973685.1 Hyphomicrobiales bacterium | reverse complement strand
TATACGACCATGGGCATGGGTACGGACCAAGGTAAAACATCTGGTGTTACAGCCTTTGGTATCTTGGCGCAGACAATGGGTAAATCTATCCCAGAGGTCGGTGTTACGACTTACCGCCAACCTTATAAATCGATCAGCCTTGGCGCGATTGCGGGTCAGCATAAGGGCGAACTTTATGCACCACGTCGTGGCACACCAATGCACGAATGGCACCGCGAGGCGGGCGCTCATTTTGAAACTGTTGGTGATTGGTTGCGTGCGTGGGTTTACCCAAAAGCAGGTGAAACATGGCAGCGTGCTGTTCAGCGTGAATCAAAAGCAGCGCGTACAGGTATCGGTATCTTAGATGCATCAACGCTTGGCAAAATCGATATTCAAGGCAAAGATTCTCGTGAGTTTTTGAACCGTATATACACCAACGCTTGGTCAAAGCTTGGTATCGGCAAATGTCGTTATGGCCTCATGCTAAAAGAAGACGGCATGGTGTTTGATGACGGTGTGACCACGTGTCTTGCTGATGATCATTTCCACATGACTACAACTTCGGGCGGGGCGGCAGGTGTGCTGTCTCATTTGGAAGATTATCTCCAAACTGAATGGCCAGACCTTGATGTATTGTGCACCTCTGTCACGGAAGAATGGGCAGTATCGTCTATCTGTGGACCAAAGTGTCACCAGTTGATCGCTGATTTGTTTGGCGATGGATACGGTCCTGACGATATGCCGTTTATGACCATGAAGGAAACGGAACTAGAAGGTGTGCCTGTTCGCATCTTCCGCATTTCGTTTACCGGTGAGCATTCCTACGAGATCAATGTGCCATCTGAATATGGTCGTTGGTTCTGGGATGTTTTGATGGAGCATGGTGCTCAATATGACATCACGCCATACGGCACTGAAGCGATGCACTTGTTGCGCGCTGAAAAAGGTTTCATCATTGTTGGCCAAGAAACGGACGGCACCACCACACCGCATGATTTGCGGATGGATTGGATTGTAAGCCAGAAGAAGGGTGACTTTGTCGGTAAACGTTCATTGTTCCGCTCTGATACGGTGCGCAAAGATCGTCCCCAATTTGTAGGGCTTTTAACCGAAGACGGTTCAAAAGTGGTTGATGAAGGGGCGCATGTTATTGCAACCTCAACAGAGCCTGCACCGCCCGTTCCAATGCTCGGCCATGTAACATCCAGTTACTATAGTCCGAACATCCAACGCTCTATCGCATTGGCTATGGTCAAAGGCGGCGGGGATCGCATGGGTGAAACGGTGTATGTTACACAGCGTGGCAATGGCGAACCAATTAAGGCGACCATTACGGATGTCGATTTTCTAGCTGAAGGAGCGGCATCATGACCTCGATCAAAGCCCCTTTTAAACAGGCACCCCTTGCTCATCGTAGTCCATTGACTGGCGATGGTGTTCAGATGAAAGAATGGCCTCATTTGAACAAAACTATGCTGCGTGGTGACTTAAAAAAACTTGGTGCAGCTGTTAAGTCCGTTGAGAAGGCGAAGACCCCGGCAGCGAACCAATCAACCTATTCAGATCAATCCGCAGTTCATTGGATTGGACCAGATACGTTGATGGTTATTGCTGGAGAAGATGCGGCACTCGCAGACGGCTTCGCAAAGGCCTTGGATGGTAAAGCGTGTCAGGTAACGAACATTACCAACAACTACACGGTGATTGAACTTTCAGGCGATAAGGCGAGAGATGTTTTGCAAAAAATCTCAACTCTTGATTTGGATGCCTCAATCTTCGTTAAAGGATCGGTTGCTGGTACAACATTCGCCCATTCAAACGTAGTGTTGGCTTGTCGTCTCGACGCACCAGATACCTTTGATATTGTGATCCGCCGTTCGCATGCGGATTACCTTTGGTGCCTCATCGCTGATGCAGGCTATGAATATGGCTTCGACAAACAGGCCGTCGTTGCCGGAGAAACACTGCGCCAATAAGCGAAACACTGCGCCAACAGGCGCAGTGTTTTCTCTCATCTTCAAAGAGATAATTTAGTGTTTGTTTGAAAGTCTGGCATATCTGACTTTCTGCAATTCGCAGGCTGCGTTTTGATCAATTGGTAGTTTTGACGCCCATGTCACATCACCTGCTGTCAGGCCGATGTCATCCAATGTGCGACGATCAAGAGATTGTAGGTTCTTAAATGCATCCCGACGCTCAGCATGGGCGCGGTAGGTTGCGATGGCCTGTTGTAGTTTGCCAAATGTATTTTCAATGCCGCTTAAAAGCTGATCGAAAAGGCTGTGCTGAGTGCTGTCTGGCTGGGCGTTCATTTGTTCGCATAATGTCATTGTTTAAATCCTTTGGTTTAGAAAAACTTCATTTAAATTCGTCTTGTTCAACAATATTGATCATTGAGGTTGTTCAATCAAACGAAATGATCTAATGTGTAAGTTCAGAAAAATTGAACTGACTGATCAGACGAGGTTTCAGCATGAACAAGCAGATAGACGCTCCGGTGAATTTCAACGTACTCGCGCTAGAACTAGACTTGTTGAGGACCTTCACAGCCATCGTCGACACGGGCAGCTTTAAAGGAGCCGCCGAATTGGTGTTGCGCACGCCTTCAGCGATCTCCATGCAGGTGAAGAAGCTTGAGGACATTGTCGGACGCCCGTTGTTCATTCGCGATGCACGCTCGGTCAATCTCACTCAAGACGGTGAAGTGCTGCTTGCTTATGCACGGCGCCTGCTCAGCCTGTCGGATGAAGCGCTCGGTCATTTCAGAAAGCCGCAAATGGAAGGTGTCGTGAGCCTTGGTGCGCCTGATGATTATGGCAGTCGTTTCTTGCCGAGCATTCTAAAGCGTTTTGCTGTCACTCACCCCGGCGTGGTGGTTGATGTGGTGATAGATTTGAGTGTTAATCTGCGCGAACGGGTGAAAAAAGGAAAACTCGATCTGACCTTGATCACGTGTAACGGCATTGCGACTGGTGATCCAGATGTTGAAGTTGTCTTAGAAGAACAGCTTGTTTGGGCCGGTGCGAAAGGTGGTTGTGCTCATCTTAAAGACCCACTTCCTGTTTCTATGTGGGAAGAGGGCTGCGCATGGCGGTCGAATGCGACAGGCGAACTGACAAAGATTGGTCGCGATTACCGTGTCGCTTATATGAGTGCTCATAGTTCGGGACAAAAAGCTGCGGTGTCTGCTGATCTAGCAATCGCACCATTCCCACGCAGCCTCGTTGAACATCCTTTGGTGGCCCTAGGAAAAGAAGATGGCCTTCCTGAGCTTAACAGATATTCAATTGGCATGTTGCAAGCATCAAAATCTGGTGATGCTGTTCTTGCTGTTGCAAGTCATATTCGCTCAGCATTCGAAGAACACCAAGCGCGCATTTAGAGCGGGTTAGCCGCGTCGCGCTCGTCCGCCACGTCTGCGTCTACCACCGCCGCCATCACCATCAGTGGGTTCTGACTTTTCTGGGAGTGTGACTTCTTTCGCAAGATTTGGAAACGCATCCACTTTGTTAGGCAGTGCCATTGCATTGACGAACAGTTCTTGGAATGCAGGTTCAAGGGCGGTTTCAATCTTCTCGATTTTACCAACCATCTGCTCGATTTCTTCGCGGTAGCTCTTATTCAAAAGCGCCATGCGTGCACCCGTACCAGCAGCATTACCAACAGCGCGGACATGCTCAAGGTCGCAATCAGGAATAAGGCCCAAGACCATGGCGTATTTCGGATCAATGAAATTACCAAATGCGCCAGCAAATTTGATTTTCGCAACTTGTGTTACACCGAGCTTATCCATCAACAAGCGCACCCCTGCATAAAGGGCTGCTTTAGCAAGTTGGATCGCGCGGATGTCTGTTTGTTTAATGATCAAATCAGGGCTGCCGTTCTCGCCACGCCAAGCGACGTAGGAGAAGGTGCGACCGTCTTCAATCACGCGGTTTGATAGTGCGGCCTTGGAGCCATCAATAATGCCATCTTCGGTGATAACACCCGCAAGAAACATTTCGGCCACAACTTCGATAATGCCAGAACCGCAAACACCAGTAACGCCTGTTTCTTTTGCTTCATCAGCAAAGCCGTCTTCATCAGACCATTTCTCAGAGCCGATAATGCGAACACGCGGTTCAAGTGTTTCAGGGTTGATGCGAATACGTTCAATGGCACCGGGGGCGGCACGTTGGCCGCATGAAATTTCTGCACCCTCAAAAGCGGGGCCAGTGGGTGATGAGGCTGCAACTGTGCGGTCTTTTGAACCAAGCACAATCTCCGCATTGGTGCCGACATCAACAAGCAGCGTGATCTCGTCTTCTTCATAAGGCCGTTCAGCCAAAGTTGCCGCCGCAGCATCTGCACCCACATGGCCGGCAATGCAAGGCAAAGTATAAACCCGTGCGCCTTCGTTGAGGTTGATCTCAAGGTCACGGGCAGGAAGGGTGAGGGCATCTGACACGGTAAGAGCGAAAGGTGCTTGGCCGATCTCTGTTGGATCAAGACCAAGGAACAGATGGTGCATGATAGGGTTGCCAACAAACGTGGCTTCCAAAATGTCTTCGCGTGCGACACCTGACTGTTCGCAAATATCAGCAATCAATCCATCAATCGCCTCGCGCACAGATTTAGTAAGCGCTACTTCGCCGCCCTTGTTCATCATTACGTAGGAAACGCGAGACATGAGGTCTTCGCCAAAACGGATCTGTGGGTTGGCAACACCGGCGGAAGCAACCGTCTCGCCGCTCATCATGTCTGATAAGTGCATCGCGATGGTGGTTGAACCAATGTCACAGGCAAGCCCGAAGAGCTTTTCGCGGTAGCCAGACCATAAAGCAGTGACAGTGTGTTTATCGCCAACCGTATGAACAGCGGCAGTAACCGCCCAATCGCCTTTGCGAAGGGTTGTTTGCAGGGTTTTATAAAGATGAAAATCTAGGCTGAGATTATCATAACCCCAGTCTGCTTTCAGTTGACGAACAAGACGGTCAGCATCGCCAAGCGGCTTATGCATATCTGGCTCTTCCACTTCGACATAACGAAGGTGGGTCGCCAAATCGCGCGGAATGTCGCGGGTGTCAGCTGCCTTGCGCACCATTTGATTGTTGGCGCTGGCTGCTTGCGGGATATCAATGACGAGGTCGCCATTTATCTTTGATGAGCAGGAAAGGCGACGGTCGTCTGCAAGCTCGCGTTTGGATTTATAACGCGCTTCTGTATCGGAGAATTGCGAGAGGTTTTCTGCACTGCTGGTGATGCCGTGTTTGGCAAATTGACCTTCTGCAACACTCACCTGACACTTGCCGCAAATGCCGCGTCCACCGCAAACACTCTCGACATAAACACCTAGATCTCGTGCGGCATCTAGTACGGGTGTGCCGACAGCAAAGCGTCCGCGTTTGCCTGATGGCATGAATAGCACAAGCGCATCATCTTTTGATGACGCGCTTGCAGGTGAAATCATGTCTGGTTTTGGCTGCTCGTTCATTGCGCCAATATATCCTTAATTCCTAAACGAAACCTTGGTTTTGGTCTTAGGCACCACGTCGTGAAGCGCGACCACCACGGCGGCGGCCACCACTTGCACCAGCACCTGCTTCGCCACCAGGCGTAGGTTCACGGTAGGTTTCAATCCATTTTGCGCAATGCTCATCTGTCGACATCAAAACATTAGCCGCACGTACCATTTCCATCTCTTGCGGACGGCATGGGTTCATGATGGCGGATGTCATGCCAGAGGCAATCGCCATCGGCAAGAAGGCAGCATTGATGCCGTGACGGTGTGGCAAGCCAAAGGATACATTCGAAGCACCACAGGTTGTGTTTACGCCGAGCTCTTCGCGAAGACGACGCACAAGGGCAAACACTTGAAGACCAGCTGTACCCATTGCGCCAATCGGCATAACCAATGGATCAACCACGATGTCGTGTGCTGGAATGCCATAATCTGCGGCATGCTGAACGATTTTCTTTGCCACTTCAAAACGCACATCAGGGTCTTCTGAAATACCTGTCTCGTCATTGGAGATCGCAACCACTGGCACGTTGTACTTCTTGATAAGCGGTAGGATTTCTTCAAGCTTCTCAGTTTCACCCGTTACAGAGTTCACCAATGGGCGACCCTCAGTGACGGCTAAGCCAGCTTCAAGAGCAGATGACACGGAGCTATCAATACAAATTGGAACATCAACCAAGCTTTGAACAAGCTTCAATGTTTCAACCAACAAAGGCGGCTCAGTTGTATTTGGATCAACGGCTGTAACACCTGCATTTACATCCAGCATGGTCGCACCAGCAGCAACTTGCTCAAGCGCGTCTTTTGTGACGGTATCAAAGTTACCAGCTTGCATTTCAGCAGCCAGCTTCTTGCGACCTGTTGGGTTGATGCGTTCACCGATGACGCAGAATGGTTCGTCGAACCCGATGTAGGATTCTTTTGATTTCGAAGCGACGAGTGTGCGCGTCATTTGATGTTCCTCAAGTGTGACTGCCTTCTAGCGTCAGACACAATAAGGGCGTCTGGGCAAAAGCATGACCAAGTTTCTAAACGAGAAGGGAGGTGCGGACAGCGTTTAAAGCTGGCTTGCGTCTTTCTCATTATCATATAAAGATATGTTTATATCCCATGAGCCGCGTTCTACAAGCCATTCGGACGATTTTTTTAGCCCTCCGAACGGAAAAACATGCATTTGAGCGACTGGGCCGTCAGAATTCTCCTGCCAAAACGCCTCAATTGGCTCCACAACAGATTCTGGAGAGTGTGATGTTGCAAGGGCTGTAAGAGCGCCTGCACGCTTTTTGAGGAAGTTGAGCGAGTTGCCAACACCGCTCATAGCAGCGAATTTGATAAGCGTCGTGATTTTCGCAGGACCCGCCACACCAAGGTGGATCGGAAGATCAATGCCCATGGCTTTAACGTGCCATGCCCAATTTGCGAAGGCTTCTCCATCAAAACCAAACTGCGTAACAATGCGCATTGCGGCATCTGTCTCGCTTTGAAACTCAGCTTTCTCGCGCAAGATGTTGTAAACTTCACCTTCAGGCGCAGACGGGTTGCCTTCAGGGTGGCCAGCAATGCCTAAGCCCTTAATGCCATATTTATCGAGGATGCCTGTGCGCATCACTTCGATCGCAGAAGAATAAGGGCCCATCTGGCGGTCTGCTTCACCAGCAATAAGCAGCACATCATCAAGGCCACCCACTTCTGTGAGACGCTGAATGAAGCTTTCTAGTTCTGCTTCAGAGGAAAGGCGACGAGCAGCAATGTGTTGCACTGGCTTATAGCCTGCATCCACAAGGCGCTTTGACACCTCAGCAAGTTGTTCGTGGGTGTGCGTGCCAATGTCGGTTACATAGGTCTGCGTACCTGCGGGGAAAAGGCCGATATATTCGTCCTTTTCAAGGATGTGTTTTGGAGACACCTCAATAGATGCCGGAATATTCGCATTCGCAGCGCTCATCGGGATCTCCGCGTTCAACATGTCAGCCGTCTTGTGGGCCATCCTCAAATCCTCCAGCGTGAACGAGATTTTTCACCCGTTCCTTGGTGTAGGCAGCATCCAATTCAGCTGCTGCCTGTTCCGCTTCGGCTTCGAGGTCTTCTCCGCATGGGATAGGATCACTCTTCCGCCATTGCTCTAAGTAAGCATCAGATTGATCGAGACCAGTGCGCATCGCGCAAGCGTCAATCGCCGTGATGAAACGTTTATCGAGTTCGCGCTTTGCTGTTGTTCTTCCAGCCTTGCAAATAACTTGCGCTGGAATGTCCCGCCAATAGACAATGTGTTTTTGAGCGGCTTTAGAACGTGGCATCGTGTTTCCTCTTGGGTTGAAGGTGATCTTTATTCGCTAAACACGATGATTTGCCCGCGACTTGTCAATGTCGGATTTAGGCTTGTTTGTGGGAAACTTAGTCCAATGCTTAATGAAAGTGCGTCTAGGTGAAGTCTAGGTCTTCAATTTGGATAGGCTGCCTACCAAATCACCATACCCTGTGGCTCTATATTCAAAATCAAGCTGCAACCGTTCAGCGATCTCTTTCGCCCGATTTAACAAGCCTTCATCTTCGATTTGCGCGAGGTAGACGACCTTTTCGTAAGCGCCGAAATACATTTCTAAAAGGTCGGGGTGTTCTTCTAACCCTAGTGGGCCCCATGTCAGGCCATCAAAATGGCGCGCTAAGAAGTCGGTTAGGAAGAATGCGCGCATGTCTTCATCTTCGCGCTCTTTGAAATCATCAACGCCAGAGAAGAACGCATAACAATGCGCGCCGGGTAGGCGGTCTACATTCTCACGTTCCAGCAAAGCATCGAGTTGTCCACCCGTGCCGCAATCAGCGTATCCGCAATAGATATGTTTGAACCCAGCATCGCGGGCGTCAGCAATAGCGCGCTCAACAGCGGGCGTAATTGCTTGCGGTTCGTTGTGAAGTTTTGCGGGAAGACAGGTGAGGGAGATGTGGTCGAGGGCGTTTAACTTAACAACATCAAGAATTTCGTGGGCAAGGGCGCCACAGGCGATAACGCAGACAGCTTCTGCGTTCGCTGGTTTTGTGTAATTTGGAGCGCCTTTTTCGACGAGAGGTTCTGCTGACGAGACTTCTTGAAGCCTCGCCGATCTTCCACCTCGTCGTTTAGACATGACGTGTGCCGCCTTTATGCTCGCTGGTTATGGCGACGGGCGATCATCTCGGCTGCCTTTTCAACGGTCACCGCCGCATCACGACAATAAGAATCGGCACCAATCGCTTCACCAAACTCTTCGTTTAGCGGCGCACCGCCAACAAGAACGATGTATTTATCGCGCAGTTCTTTTTCTTTCAGCTGATCAATCACAACCTTCATGTAAGGCATTGTGGTTGTAAGCAGCGCCGACATCCCAAGGATATCTGGCTCATGCTCATCAAGAGCTGCCAAAAATTCGTCCGCATCAGTGTTGATGCCAAGGTCATGCACATCAAAGCCTGCGCCTTCCATCATCATACCGACAAGGTTCTTACCAATGTCGTGAATGTCACCTTTAACGGTGCCAATAACCATGGAGCCAAGTTTCGGTGCACCAGTTTCTGCAAGCAGTGGGCGCAAAATAACCATGCCCGCTTTCATCGCATTGGCTGCAAGCAATACCTCTGGCACGAACAAAATGCCGTCGCGAAAGTCGACGCCGACAATACGCATGCCTTCAACCAGAGATTTGGTCAAAATATCATAAGGTGTCCACTTGCGTTCAAGTAGGATTTCTACCGACTCGACAATCTCTTCTTTCAGACCATCATAAAGGTCATCCATCATTTGCGCGACTAGATCGTCGTCGTTCAATTCGGATAAGATGATTTCTTCTTCATCAGACATTCTGAAATTCCTTACAGGCTACGTGCTGTGTTTAATTAGCTCATTCGACGCTACGGTAAATACCTTAATATTGAATTTGCGAAGAGAAATAACCAAGCGACGTCAAAAACAGGGCGCAAACAAGCTATTCAATAAAAAATCTCACTTTAATTTACAATACAAAGGATCTATTGATGCTATTTCTTTGATCCGTCATGCATAAAATGAGGACACGGGCAGCCATGAGCACGAGCGAAACAGAAGAAAATCAGGGTGGACGCAGCAGGCGCGCAGGCCGTGGTGGTGGTCGCGATGCAAGGCGTGCTAAGCGCGGCGGAACGGGTAGCGTCAAGCTTCCTTACATCCAGCGAAAACTCAAGCCTTTTGAAGTGTTTGACGATGAAATGGTCGAAAAGATTGAGGCGAATGCTGACGTCATTTTGGAAGAAATTGGCATTGAGTTTCGCGATGATGCTGAAGCTATTGATATGTGGCGTGAAGCGGGCGCTGATATTGACGGCGAACGGGTGCGTTTTCCTAAAGGCATGTTGCGTGAGATTATCAAGACCGCACCGCGCGAATTCACCCAACACGCCAGAAACCCAGCCCGTTCTGTTCAAATTGGCGGTAATAACACAGTCTTCGCGCCGGTTTATGGCCCTCCCTTTGTGCGCACGCTGGAAGGTGAGCGGCGCTATGCAACGATTGAAGATTTTCGCAGTTTCGTAAAACTCGCTTATCTTGCTCCAGCCATGCACCACTCTGGTGGTACGGTTTGTGAGCCTGTCGATATTCCGGTGAATAAACGTCACCTTGATATGGTCTATAGCCACATCCGCTATTCTGACATGCCGTTTATGGGGTCAGTGACTGCACCTGAACGGGCACAAGATTCCATCGACATGGCGAAGATCGTTTTTGGTGATGATTTCGTTGATCAAAATTGCGTTCTCTTAAACCTCATCAACGTCAATTCGCCTATGACCTTTGACGACACCATGCTGGGTGCTGCCAAAGTTTATGCACGTAACAATCAAGCGTGCATTATCTCTCCGTTCATTTTGGCAGGTGCCATGTCGCCTGTAACGGTTGGTGCGACGCTTTCGCAAATTCTGGCCGAAGCAATGGCCGGTATTGCGTTTACGCAGTTGTGTCGTCCAGGTGCTCCAGTTTTGTTTGGTACGTTTGCAAGCTCAATCTCTATGCAGTCAGGTGCGCCGACATTTGGCACGCCAGAGCCTGCCTTGGTGCTTTATGGTGCTGCACAACTAGCACGACGTTTGGGTGTACCGTTCCGCTCTGGTGGCTCACTCTGCGGCTCTAAGGTAGTTGATGCACAAGCTGCTTATGAGAGCGCGCAAACCATCACACCAACGGTTATGGCAGGCGTAAACTTCGCGCTCCATTCTGCTGGCTGGCTAGAAGGTGGCCTTGTTTCATCGTTTGAAAAATTCGTTATGGATTGCGATCAGCTCGGCATGATGCAGGCGATGGCAGGCGGTGTTGATTTGTCAGAAAACGGTTTGGGCCTTTCTGCCATTCGTGAAGTAGGGCCGGGCAAACACTTCCTTGGTTGTCAGCATACGCAAGATAACTTTGAAACAGCGTTTTACCGCTCAAACATTGCGGACAATAATTCATACGAGCAATGGTTGGCTGATGGCGAATTGCGTGCAGAAGACCGCGCCAGAAAAGTTTGCGCGCAAATGCTCAATGATTATGTTGCGCCTGACTTAGATCAGGGCATCAACGAAGCGCTGAAAGACTTCATCAAGACACGCAAGGATTCGATGCCTGACGCCTTTACCTGAAAGGCAGGCGATGCGTCCGAAAAGGTGCCTCAAATTGAAGGCATCAAAGTGCACTATGAAGTGATCCGACGCGCGTTCCGCCTTTTTGAAGGTCATTGAGATGAAAGCGGTTTTGAGACAACTAACCGCTGAACTTCAAGGAACCGGACTGGCTGTTCGCGGCTGGTGTGTTGATCAAATTGTCGAAAGCGCCCACCAAGATGACCGCGATCATGCCATCGTGCTGATTGGAAATCTTGGTGGAAGCTTTTGGCCCACCTTCCGTAAATCTCGTTTTGAGGGCAATCACGCGCTTGATCGCTGGACCAAACATGTGATTGATCCGATTGCCGAAAAACTTGGGGCTCGACCACTTTATCCAAGCGATAAGCCCTACCAACCATTTCAACAATGGGCAAAGAAAGCGGAAGGCCTTGAGGCCTCGCCGCACGGTATTTTGATGCATCCAGAATATGGCCTCTGGCAAGCCTACCGCGCCGCCTTGGTGTTTTGTGATGTTAGTGAAGTTCCATCGCCTGAAAAGGTCGAACATGCCTGCAATAGGTGTGCAGACATGCCATGCCTGACCACTTGTCCGGTCGGTGCTTTTTCAACTGAGGGATATGATGTTGCTGCATGCCGTGAGCATGTGAGGGCAAACCCAAATGGGCATTGCGCCACAAAGGGGTGCCTTGCACGGCAGGCATGCCCTGTTGCCACTGACCATCATTATTCAGAAGATCAGCAGCGTTTTCATATGAAAGCTTTTTTAAAGTCTAAAGCGACTTAACCGCGACGACGACCGCGACGTTCGCGGCGAGGGGCGTTTTCGTCATTGCTTGCAGGTGGTGCGACCAATGCGCCAATCTTAGTGGTAATCTCTTCCATCGTTGGTCGATCAGACGCCACATAGCTGTCAATTGATTTACGCATCGCAGCAATATGCTCAGGCGCTGTTCCGCAGCACCCGCCAATAATACGAACGCCTGCGTCTGCAGCCATTGCCACATAATCACCCATCAATTCGGGCGTGCCTGTATAGACTGTTGTTGCACCTTTTACGACAGGGATGCCGCAGTTTGCTTTGGCAACGACGATCGCTTGTGGGTCTGCGTCTGTCATTGACATAACGGAGACCAAAAGATCAGAAGCGCCAACACCGCAATTCGCACCAATTGCAATTGCTTTGCCTGGGAGCGCAGCAGCAACTTCAATGAGGGCGTCTGGCGCAAGGCCCATCATAGTTTTGCCTGCTGTGTCAAAACTTGCTGTGAAGACATAAGGAATTCCGATTTCAACAGCGGCTTCAGCGGCAGCTTGAATTTCATCGGCAGCGGACATGGTTTCAATCCAAACGCAATCCGCGCCACCATCTTTGAGGCCACGCATCTGCTCTTTAAAGGCGTCTCGTGCACCATCAAATGTCATTTCGCCAAGCGGCACAAACAGTTCACCCGTTGGTCCAACGGAACCAGCAACAACGACATAACGGTCACAAGCTTCAGCAACGCGACAAGCAATTTCAGCGCCCGCTTTGTTGATTTCATAGGTGTCGTCTTCAGCCTTGTGAAGCTTCAAGCGTGGCGCATTCGCGCCAAATGTATTGGTCAAAATAATGTCGGAACCTGCATCAACAAACATTTGATGCAGTTTCTCAGGCTTATGCGGTTCAGTCATGTTCCAAATGTCAGGTGGAAAGCCAGGCTCTAGCCCCATAGACATGAAGTTCGTTCCTGTTGCGCCGTCAGCAAGAAGCAACTGTTTTTCCTGAAGCAATTCCGTCAGCGTTATACGCATTTGTTCCACCTATTTGGATAGGCCTATTTAGGCTAATTTAGATACTCACATAAGCATATAAGAAAATCTTTATATGGTCAATTGTCTGCGATAATTCATGATGCTTACGCCTCAAGATAAGGCTTAAATTTGCGGCAGAGGATAAAACAGCAAGATAAACAAACTGTTTCGGTGCGAAAAACACAAAAAAACCGCGACGTAAACGCCGCGGCAAGCTCGTTAAAATATAACGAGAGGGGGGAGACTAATTATACAGCGCCGACATATTCGCCGCGTGCTGGATAGCTGTTCGCAATGGCAAAATCGAGCGCGCCAACAAGTTCTGAGAAATGTGGGCGGGAGAATGGCATTGTTTGAACAGATGCGTAGTAAAGGGTCTGATCAGCATTCACGAGGAAAAGGCCGGGCTCTGAAAAGAGGTCTGGCTCAACAATGTCGATCGATGTTTTGCCGCGTGATGTTGAGATGTAAAGACCCCACTCTTTCGCTTTTTCAAGACTAAGATCGTAGGCGAAACGGAGGCCTTTGGCTTCAACTTTGTCAGCCATTGCTTGGGCGCGTTCTTGGCCGTCAGAACTGATGGCGATTGTTGTTACACCGCGTTCAGCAAAAGCTTCTGTTTGTTTTTCCAGTTCTTTCAGATAGTTCGCGCAAATTGGGCAGTGTAGGCCACGATAAAAGCAGACGACGGTTCCAAGCTTTGCACCTTCAGTTGTGAGATCAAATGTTGATCCGTCGAGCATTGGGACTGAAAGGTCAGGCGTTTTTTGGCGTGGGATAAGCATTATGAACTCTCCAAAAGATAAAATAGGACAGGTGATACCTGTTGCTTCGTGAATGTAATGGACTTATTGTCAGGGTAAATCTTATTATTCTTACCAAAAGTCCGTTATGCTTCGCCCAGATAGACTATCAAGTTTGATCTCCCATTTCGAAGTAACCGCAACCCATGAGCCTGAGGTTGAACGGTGCAACTTGTTTATCTTGGAAGAAGAGGGTGTTCTTTCAAAGCTTGTTTTATACCTAAGGCCTCATGGAATGGAGGCGTTTCCCTCTCAATGTGCGGCTGCCATAACGTTGGATGTTGGTGGCGATGAAAACCCATTGTTTTATGCGTTGCCAGATCAGCTTGATGTGGATTTGAGTGAAGGATCTGAGCTTTCAGATATTGCAGGCATTATTGTTCGTGAAATACAAAACCACCGTTGTGGTGGGCAATTTGCTTTGTCTCGTTTGTCAGAATTGCTGGTGCTAAGTTTGCTGCGGTTTCGAATTGAAAACAATCAGGCTCAAACAGGATTGTTCGCAGGTCTTGCACATCCAAAGTTAAGTGCGGTGATGGTTGCCATTCACGATGAACCAGGGCGAGATTGGAAAATTGATGATTTTCTAGACCTCGCTGGCATGTCGCGCTCTCAATTTATGGCCGAATTTCAGACGGTTGTCGGCAAAACACCAATTGCTTATTTGAAGCAATGGCGCATGGTTTTAGCCCGTATCGCGCTTGTTAAAGGTGATCGTGTGAAAGAAGTGGCGCGTAAATTTGGTTACAGCAGCGGCGACGCATTTTGTCGGGCTTTTGTCGGTGCTTATGGAATTGCGCCAACAAAACTTGTTTATGATCACCATCAAAGCGCATGACCCTTTGAAATGCCGATTGAAAAGGCTATGTCAATCTTATGACAGATCGCAACACACCCAACTTTGAACCTTTGATCCAGCATACGGAAAGCCCCAAGCTACAGGAAGCCAACCGCATGGAAGAGCTAGCTGTGCTTCCGGTTTTTTGGAAGTTGCAGGGCAAACGTGTTCTGCTTGCAGGCGCTGGTGAGGGCGGTGCTTGGAAAGCTGAGCTACTGGCTGCGGCCGGAGCTGGTGTAGACATCATCGCGGAAGAGCTTAGCCACGAGATGAAAAGCCTCTTAGAACGGGGTGCTGCAGCAGGCAGTTTAACGCACCATGCCCGCACTTGGACGGCCGGTGATTTTGACGGTGCTTCATTGGCGCTGATGGATACTGAAAGCGATAGTGAGGCAGAGGCTTTCTACAAAGCTGCAAAGGCTGCGAAAGTGCCCGTGAACGTCATCGATAACCCGCCGTTTTGTGAATTTCAATTCGGCACGATCATCAATCGTTCGCCCGTTGTGGTTGGTGTTTCAACTGATGGGGCAGCCCCTATTTTAGGCCAAGCCATACGTCGCAAAATTGAAACGCTATTGCCAACCTCTTTGGCGAAAGCAGGCCGCATCGCGAAGAGTTTCCGCGATCAGTTAAAGCAGATTATTCCAGACGCCTCCCTACGGCGTAATTTTTGGGAAGGATTTGTTGAGCGCGTGTTTCGGGCGGAAGAAATTAGCGAAGATGTGCTGATCAAACTTGCAGAAGGTGCAGCCAGTCAAACAAGCGATGACGGTGTTGGCTTTGTGTCTCTTGTTGGCTCTGGCCCGGGTGATGTTGATCTCATGACGATTAAAGCAGTGCGGGTTTTGCAAGGCGCAGATGTGATCATGTATGACGACCTATCCTCACCGCAAATATTGGAACTTGGTCGCCGTGAAGCTGAGCATGTTTATGTTGGCAAACGAGGCGGGCGTAAATCGTGTAGTCAGGGCGAAATCAATAAAATGATGGTCGATTTGGCACTCGAGGGTAAACGTGTTGTGCGCCTTAAAGGCGGTGACCCAATGGTATTTGGCCGTGCTGGTGAAGAGATCGCGGACCTGTTAGGCGCGAATATTCCGTTTGAGGTAGTGCCCGGTATCACGGCAGGTGCAGGTGCTGCGGCTGCCATGGGCGTATCACTCACCCACCGTGATCACGCGCAGTCTGTCCGTTTCATCACGGGGCATGCAAAAAGCGGGAAACTGCCTGAAAACCTACATTGGCAAGGCATGGCGTCAGGCGATACGTCGTTGATTTTTTATATGGCGAGCAGAACAGGCCATGAAGTCGCTGACAATCTGATTAAGCATGGCATGGATGCAAGCACGCCTGTTGCTATTGTTGCAAACGTTAGCTATCCAAATCAGCGCATCTGGAAAGGTGATTTGTCAACAATTGTTGACGGAGTGGATGAAGTCTCAAAAGGAGACCCGATCGTGATCTGTATCGGCACAGTTTTCTCCCTTTATGAGGCAGACCGACCCTTACCGTTTCAACTGGCAGACATTACCACCCTACAATAGAGGCTTTCATGACTATTGCTGATCCCCGAGGTTTTTTAGCTGACTTATTTCAAGTGGCTGTTGATGCTGCGGACCCAGCAAAGATGCTGAAAGACTATCTGCCAACCAAACCCAAAGGACGCTTAATTGTCGTTGGTGCGGGCAAGGCCTCGGCGCATATGGCTGCAGCCTTTGAAGCAGCTTATGAAGGCGATTATGAGGGCTTGATTGTTACCCGCCATGGGTCTGCTGTACCGTGTAAAACAATTGAGATTGTTGAAAGCGCCCATCCAGTGCCTGATGCTGGTAGTTTTCAAGCGGCAAAACGGATGATGGACCTCGTCTCGCACCTTAATGAAGACGACACGGTTCTAGCGCTGATATCCGGTGGTGGCTCTTCGTTGTTAAGCTTGCCGCCCGAAGCGGTGCCTGCAGAAGACAAGCAAGCGCTGAATGCTGAATTGCTTCGCTCTGGCGCGACTATTCATGAGATGAATTGTGTGCGTAAGCATGTGTCCGATATCAAAGGCGGAAGGCTTGCTGCGGCTGCTCATCCTGCCAAAGTTGTGACCCTCGTAATCTCCGATATTCCAGGCGATGATCCGGCACTTGTTGCAAGTGGCCCGACGGTGCCAAGTGCGACAACGCGGCAAGATGCTTTGGATATCATCAAGCGCTATTCAATGACTTTGCCTGATAGCATTACGGCATGGATGGCAACTGATAAGTGCGCGGCACCTGACCCATCCGATGCGGGCTTTGCACGCGATGAGGTGCATGTCATTGCAGCCGCTCAACTGTCGCTGGATGCCGCCGCCAATCGTGCAGCAACGCTGGGTATTAAGGCACATATTCTAAGTGATGCGATTGAAGGTGAAGCGCGTGATGTCGGGCAGGTGCTTGCAAGCCTTGCTGTCCAAGTTGCAAGCAAAGAGCAGCCGTTTCAGCGGCCTTGCGTTATTTTGTCGGGCGGCGAAACCACAGTAACGGTAAAACATAAAGGCAGAGGCGGGCGGAACACCGAGTTGCTCTTATCGGCAGCTTTCACTTTGATGGGGCAGGGTGCAATCCATGCGCTTGCAGCCGATACAGATGGCATTGATGGCTCTGAAAATAACGCAGGCGCCTTCATTGATGGCGGCACCATTCGAGCCTTGCAAGATAGTGGCGTAACACCGCTTGATTTGCTCAACGGCAATGACGCCTACACTGCTTTTGAAGCCATCGATGCGCTCTATGTGACAGGTCCAACCAGTACCAATGTCAACGATTTTCGAGCCTTCTTGATCCAATAAAAAAGCACCGACCTTTTTCAAGATCGGTGCTTTGAATTTTGGAAAATAGCAATGCTATTTTTGGTTGATCGCTTGACGGCCTGGGCCATTTGCAACGAGCAACAGCAGACCTGCTACGAGTGCAAAGTTTTTCGCGAAGAACAAGAACTGTGTGCGGTCACCAAGTTCACTGTGGAAGATCAACGTTGTCACAACAGTGAAGACTGCAAGTGCAAGCGCTGCGTAGCGAGAAAAGAAGCCGAGCAAAATCATAATGCCGCCAATTAGCTCCAAAGCAACCACTGGCCACGCAAGAAATGCTGGCACGCCAAACTTACCCATATAGCCTTGCAAACCTTCGATGCCACCGATTTTAGTGTATCCGAAATAGATCCAGAAAGCGCCCAAAATTACGCGCGCTATCAGACCTGCGATGTTAGAAATAGAATCCATAGTTCCCCCCTTTGTCGTGGAAATTTTTGTTGTCGCTTTATTTAAAGCTTACAACACATTAACTGTATGGAGCGTAGACGCAAGCATGTCTGCCTATTTTTTGAGCTTTTTAACTCCCTAGTTTGAGGAAAACCAATGGCTACCCAGTACTTACACACGATGGTTCGAGTCACGGATATTGAGAAATCAAAGGCGTTTTATTGCGACTTGCTTGGTTTGGAAGAAGTCCGTCGCAGTGACTATGAAGCGGGCCGTTTCACCTTGGTTTTCTTGGCCGCGAAAGAGGATGTTGCGCAATTTCAAGAGCAAGCAGCCCCTGCATTGGAACTAACCTATAATTGGGATGGTGATGAAACCTATGAAGGCGGTCGCAACTTTGGTCATCTGGCTTACCGCGTCGATAATATCTATGAGACGTGCCAGCATATAATGGACAATGGCGTGACGGTTAATCGTCCCCCACGCGATGGCCGTATGGCGTTTGTGGTGTCACCCGATGGCATTTCTGTCGAATTGTTACAGCGCGGTGACGCGCTTCCTGCTCAAGAACCTTGGGCGAGCATGGAAAACATCGGCAAGTGGTAAATCGCATTTGCAGCAACGATTGCTGATCTCGTAATCGAGATCAGCTTAATTGCACTGTGCTGTGGTACTACTCTGCCGGTTCAGTTAGCAGTGATGCGCTGTGATTTGTCGGTTCAGCTATGATATGGGCCTCAAACTGACTAAGGCGTTTGTGAACAGACATCAGTTCAACGATTGTCGGCCATGAGTTCACGAGGAACTGGAACGCATTTTCCACTTGGTTGAAAGCATTGCCGATTTGGCGGAAAACACCAAAGGTGATTGCACCTGTAACAATAGCTGGCCCAAGCGCGAAATAAGGGAAGAAGACCGCCCCTTGCAGATAGGCATAACGCGCCACGTTGAAATACATGAAGTGGAAGAAATAGCGGAAATAGAAGTTGCGTAGATTGTCGTAGAGGCTACCAACTTCCTGTCTGCCCGCACGGTCATGGTCGTCTTCGCCATAGACCAATTCTTTGCGGTAGGCGGCTTCCACTTTTTGGTTTTCAAATTCAAGACCCGGCAGTTTGAAGCCAACCGCTGCAAGAACAACCGTTCCCAAAATAGCAGAGAAAATCGCAAGGAACACGAGGCCGCCGTTGACTTCGCCAAACAACGGGTAGGTTTTGACTTGTTGTGAAAGCGTCCAAAGAACGGGGATGAAAGCGATCAGCGTCATGATCGAGCGAACGAAGCTGAGGCCTAATCCTTCCATGATGCGAGAGAAGATCCGCGTGTCTTCTTGAACGCGCTGTGAAGCGCCTTCCACGTGACGAACAACTTCCCAGTTTTCCATGTAGAAATTGTTGAGGGCTGTGCGCCAGCGAAACAGGTAATGCGACGTGAAATAATCCACGATCACGAGGAAAACAATGAACGGCACGAGCACATAAGCAAGGGTCGACATTTCGCCATAATACTCAGAAAGCTCAACTGTGTTGGGGTTCGTGACAGACCTTTGAATGAGGTCATAGAAGCTGCCGTACCAGTCATTGATAAACAAGCTCAATTGCACGTTGAAATAAGTAGAGACAACCAGCGTAGCTGAGCCTGCGACAGACCACCAATACCAAATGTTGCGATTAAAAAACGCCCAGAACACGCAAAACAGGGCGGCGAACATGATGATGTATTGGTAGGTCCAAACACGATCTGCATGGAAGAACGGAACTTTTTGTCCCTGCTCAGGTGTCTCAGGCGCGCGGTCTAAAAAGAGGTCTGCCAAGTTCAGCGCGTTTTGCAAACTATCGCCAATAGTAAACCAGATCACGAAAGCAATTGCGGTCCAAATGACGGCTGATCCAAAAAACAATTTTGGAACAGGGAAGAATGATCTAAGCAACGGGTCGTCCTCTCAAAAGGTATTGATCATAAATTGGTATGCTTCAACACTCAGCGTTTCAATACACCTTGCTGTGAAACTACTGTAAGCGGCGCGGAGGTAAAGGGGTTTTCGTCTTTTGCGCGACTGGTCGTGGGGTTTTAGGCGAATTTTTTCAGTGGGCCACGGTCGAGGCGGTGAATATCGGTCTTGGCCCCGACAAAGCTCTGCTCAAAATACTGGCGCACCAAAGGGTCATGCCCTGGAATGATGCGATTGGCATCATTGTCGGCCAACTCATAGAGCCGCTTGAAACCAGCCTGCATCTCTTGCTTATCCACCACCAGCGGGAAGAGCTTGCCGTCCATGAAGTTTTCATAATAGTGGGCAGCGTCTGATGCTAAAACTAATGGCCCATGTGCTGTCATCACGCGTACCACTTGCAGGCCCAGCGAATGACCGCCCACACGGTGAACCGTAATGCCAGGCGCAACCTCGCTGTCGCCATCATGGAAGATCACTTTGCCAGAATAAACCCGCTTTACCAGCGTGCAAATATGATCGGCAGTGAAGGGTGCTTTTATGGTTGGGTCACACATGCACGGGCCTGTTGCAAAAGCCATCTCTCGTTCTTGAATATGAAAATTAGCGTTTTCAAAAGAGCCAAGGCAGCCCGCATGGTCATAGTGCAGGTGGGTGATGATGCAGTTGGAAATGCTTTGTGGGTTGATCCCGATTTCGGCCAATGCATCAGCTGGGTTCATTAAGATTGGTCGGTTGCGTAGCACTCCTTCTTTCGCGTCATATCCCGTATCAATCAGAATAGTTCGCTCATCATTTTTGATCACCCAAACGAAATAATCCATATCATGTGGGACATCGTGATGAGGGTCATCAAGAAAACTATCAGCGCGGGTGCGGGCGTTGCGATCAGCATATTTGACCGCATAGACTTCGTAGTTCGCGGTGGTCACGTCCGCAACATTCTCAATAAAACACCGTCTTTCTTGATGAACTGGTGCATCAAAGCGGCGCCGATGTGGATTAAGATGAGGGCTGCAATAACAAAACCGATATAGCCATGAATTTCTAATAGGAAATTGCCCAGCTCGCGGTTTTTATCAGTCAAAGTTGGGAGATTAAACAGGCCAAATATTGGAATGTTTTTCACCCCCCACGCATTGGTTGCGTACCATCCTAAAAGAGGCTGACAAATCAAAGCGCCATAAAGCATCACATGGGTAAAATGCGCCACTTTCTGCTGCAATGGTGGAATGGATGAAGGCAGCGGAGAGGGTGGTGTTGAGCGGGATTTGATGAATAGGCGCACGACCACGAGGATGAGCAGCACAAAGCCCATGCCTCGATGGTAATCATAAAGCTGTCCGCGAAGGGCTGGAAACTTCCCACCCCATAGGTCGCCAGTTGCCATCCATATGCCTGCAACAATCATCGTGATCATGATCAAAGCCATCACCCAGTGGATGAGTCGGGCGGCACGAGAATAACCGCGGGGGCGATCTTCAAATGTTATATCGGTAGACATGGCTTCAAGCTCCGTATTTTGAGAAGTATCAAAAATACGGTCTTATTCGTCAAGCGTGCTTGGGATCACAATAATATTTGAGGCAAACCGTAGTTTACTTATTGTACTTCAGCATATGGCCAGAGCGTTTTGCTTTGGTTTTGAGGTAATGGCTATTGTTCTCGTTCATTGGCGCTTGGTGCGGCACGCGCTCCACAACGTCGAGGCCATTTTCTTCTAGCGCTGACACTTTGTTCGGATTGTTGGTCAAAACAGATACTTGCTGCCAGCCAAGAGCCGAGATCATTTTTGCTGCAACCGTATAATCACGCAGATCATCTTCAAAACCGAGCGTGCGGTTGGCATCAACGGTATCGAGCGATTGACTTTGTAGATCATAAGCTCTGATCTTGTTGGTCAGGCCAATGCCACGACCTTCTTGATCGAGATAAAGCACGGCACCGCCGCCCATCTCATGAAGTTTTTCGATAGCGAGGCGAAGCTGGTCACCGCAGTCACATTTTTCAGATCCAAAAACATCGCCTGTCGCACAAGCTGAATGGATGCGGATTGGCAGTGGTTTGGTTATGTTGGGTTGGCCAACAATAAGCGCAATTTCATTTTCGCCAGTTGCATATTCAAACACCACCATGCGGGTGTTGATACCGCCACGTACAGGGATAGGCGCTTCGCTTTTACGGCGAAGAGTGTTCGTTTTTGCTGTTTCAAAACGAACAATCGTATCCTTTTCAATCACCTGCACACCTTGGCTTACCAAGGCTTCAACATTAGAAACGTTGGAGAAGCAAAGACATGCCGGCAAAAATTTGGCTTTCATCAAGAGGGACAATGCAGCTTCGGCATGTTCTTCTTGGAAGACGGGACGATGGGTCACTTTGGCAGGGTGAGCTGCAGCTAACGCATATAGATCATCAGCCGTATCATTCAGTCCAATCGACACAGAGATCGCGCTTGCAAATTCTAGCCCAATCGCATCAGCGCGCTCGCCGCTCAAAACCAACATAGGTGAGCGTCCAAGCTGCATAGAGCGAAACTTATTCAGGCTTTTATTGTCCAGCCCGTCTACGGCTATGAATAGATGGTGGCCAGAATCATTGTGCAACAGAACTTGTCCGCCAAGTCTCAAGTTCGCGATGCAAGATTGGACGTCCAACAGTGTGCTGGCATCATCTTGTGACGAAGACTGGGGAATAGAATGAAGTTTTGTAGTGCCCATTGAAGTCATATGAGGTTGAACCCTGATTTCGGTTAGTTCTAGTTGAGCCGAGTTGTGATGTCGATGGTAATTCTAAGGAAATTTAACGTGGTTAAGCTGTTTACAATTTGTCCAGTTGATTGGCTTTCGGTTTAGTCAGTCATTCACCTAATTATTAGTAATATAAGACTTTTTTGTGTCCTTCACCATTATTCAGGTGTAAAACTTTGTGTCTGAATGCAACATGAATAACCTATTCAGCAAGTGTCACTTTCGTGTTAAGGGAAGGTAATGTCGAAGATTTGGGAACACTAATTTGCCAGACCAACAAGCCGCTATCCATTTTGCCCAAAATGATCCGATAGACACTTTGCGCGGAAATGAGCCGTTGGTTATTGCCCAACTTGGCCAATCACTAGATGGACGCATTGCAACAATCAATGGGCATTCCAAATATATCAACCACAAAGAAGGTTTAACTCATCTGCATCGGTTGCGCGCCAATGTTGATGCTGTGGTTGTTGGTGTTGGTACAGTCAATGATGATGACCCAAGGCTAACAGTTCGCCTTTGTGATGGTGATAGTCCAAAACGGGTGATTCTCGATCCGCATGGCCGTGTCTTTCAAAGTGCGCAAATATTCAGCGATGACGGGCCAGAAGTCATTATCATCACACGCAACGATATGGACCATCCCATGTATGGGCGTGCGAAAATTTTGGCACTAGATCATCAAAATGGCCGTATCTCTCCTGAGAATATTATCAAATGCTTGGCTGAAAATGGCATGGCCCGTTTGCTAATTGAGGGCGGTGCGCGGACTGTCAGTGTGTTTTTAAACAATGATGCGCTTGATCGTCTGCATTTGATTGTCGCACCACTAATACTTGGAAGTGGCCAACCTGGCCTCGCGCTTTCTTGTATCAAGACGGTTCAAGAAGGCTTGCAGCCTAAAGTCGGGCTTTATGAATTAGGCCATGACATTTTGTATGACTGCAACTTCAAGGCTTAAATGCGGCCTTTACTGTGTTGGCAGGGCGAGAAAATCTATATGGCCAACAAAGACGCTTGGGTGATAGTTTTCCGCATCAATCAATAGCTTTTGACGCATATCGTACCAATCCGCAAAATCACCAGCCAAATCAGGTCTGATTTCGTTGGCAGCCTGCTGCCAGCCCTCTAGCAACATGCGCTGAAAGGGAATGTCTGCTGGTCCGGCTTGCCAATCTGATAGCGAATGAAACACTTCGTAGCCTGCCTCAGAAAACATCTCTATTGCCGTATCCGCCGCATCAGGTCCAAGAGCTGGACCGAAGCCTTTATCGGTTCTTTGGTGGGCGTTAAAGGCATTGAGGATAATGTCATCATGGCCGATAGGCGGCATGGCGCCTGCGCGTCCATCATAGGTGAGGGCGGCATAGAACGGCTTCTTGTGCTTCTTCAATGCGTCTACAAAGCCTGACAACCATTCTGTCGATACCAAATCTAAAAACGCTGATGTTGTGACAAGATCGCAATCATGAGCGAAGACGGCATCGAGTGATGTTGAAAGGTCAGCCAGTGATGTTTTTACATCAGCGTTTTGTGATTCTGCCGTTGCGACTTTTAAAAGAGCGGCGTCGTTGTCTACCAAATGCCATGCAATCGGATGTTTGGTTTCTTTTTCAATCGCACGGATGGTGGAGCCTGTACCTGATCCAATATCAGTGATGCGGGCAGGCGTTTCCCCTTTAATGAGACTGATAACCGCCGCCAAAATACCAGCATCACGCGCTGCATGGTCGATAGGTTCACGAAGGGCGAGCCATTCAGCTGAAAAACTCATAAGAGGCGCTCCAATATTTCGAGGATTTTTTTGGCAGATCCAGACCACGTTGGGAAATCAGGTTCTACAGCCAGCGCGCCCAAGTGTTTTTTGTGACGCAAAGGCGTGTCGTTCAACAGGGATGACAGTGCCTTTGAAAACGCCTCAACATCATCTGCTAGCGTGAGAATGCCCGCCTCCAGCGGCACTGTATCAGGAATGGCGCCCGCCGTTGTGCCGATCACCGGAATACCGCGAACAATCGCTTCAGCATAAGCCATGCCATAACCCTCATAGCGAGAGGCAAGGGAGAAGATATCCGCTTTTGCATATTGTTGCGAAAGCTCGTCTTCGCTGAGGCTATCTAGAAAAGTCACGCGATCAGAAACACTAAGCTCGTGGCATAAGGTAGTCAGTTCCAAGAAGCATGCACGGTCAAAATTTTGAGGGCCGATAATGGTAAGGTGCCACTGCTCCTCCTTTATCAAAGCAAGGGCTTTGATGAGAACGTCATGGCCTTTTCTCTCGGTGATCGAGCCGACGCTCAAGATTGAAAGAGGTGGCTCCGTTCTAAATTCAATCGGTGTGGCGCGGGTAACGCCTGGTTCAACCGTATGGATGACTGCGTTATCAATCGCGAAGAGTTCAGCCACGGTTTTGCTGGTGGCGGAGCTTGTAGTGATAACCGCTTTGGTGAAGTTAAGCCCCTTGCGCTCGGTCTCCTCAAGAAACTCCGCCTCTTCCTGTGAAATGCCGTTCTCCAATGAGAGCGGGTGATGCAATAGGCTGATGCAAGGCGCAGATTTGCTCAACTCTTCGATCAGTTCAGGAAAACAACCGCCAGCTAAACCGTCCACAATCGTAATGTCAGCATCATCACATTCATCGATAATGGAAAAGGCGAGCGCCTTGTCATCATCGCTCGGGTTTGGATAGCTGCCCGACAAACTCACCAGATCAAAAGCAACATTCAGCTCACGCCATTCTTCCAATATGGTCCTATCATAACGATACCCACCGCTTGGGGTATTGATATCACCTGGAATGATGAAGCGAATGCGCATGAGAAGCGAGCCAGTCTATTTGAGCGGTGCCTCGTACCAAGCAAGCGCCACATGACTTTCAGAAATCGTGACGCGGATCGCATCAAGCTCACCTGCAGTGCGACCAAGACCGCCAGCGTTTGCTGTTTTCGCCAGATGATCCCAAATATATTTGGTCAAAAACTCAGTCGTTGTGTTTTCGCCTTCAAACTCTGGCATCTCATCAAGGTTCTTATAATTGATCGGTTCAAGAACGGCCTTTAGCGCATCATGCGCGGCACCTATGTCGATTACCACATTGTTTTCATCCAGCGTTTTGGACAGAAAACAAGCATCAATCACGAAGGTTGCGCCGTGCATGGCTTGTGCTGGTCCGAAAAATTCACCCTTGAAAGAATGGGCAATCATGATGTGATCGCGAACTTCAACTGCGTGCATCGGTTAGTCTCCGTATTTGATAAGCTGGCATAATGTTTCGCTGTCGGAAGAGAAGATTTCCGGCAAGGCGTCTGCCAGCGCATTAAACGCTATCGCCTCTTCAAGCAAGTGGTCCAAAACCGGATCGGCCAATAATTGCATCGCTTCTGCCATGCGTTCGTCATAACCATGTGTTGCACGCTTAGCAGGACTGACATGCCCGACTTGGCTTGAAATGATCTTGAGCCGTTTTGAATGGAACGGGCCGCCAAGCGACAATTGAACTGGTTTATCACCGTACCAACTCATCTCGATAACACTACCTTCAAACTTTAGCAGATTGATCGCCGTTTGCAGGCCCGCACCATTGGCGCTGGTGTGAAAAACAATGTCTTGTTCGTCCACAGCATTGTTGGGTAGGGCAAATTTTAAACCGAGTTTTTCTGCAATCGTTTTCTTGTTGGGGTTGATGTCTATCAATGTCACCGGATTGTCAGAAATTTGACTTGCGACATAAGCTGTCAGCAAGCCAACCACACCACCACCGACAACGCTCACTGTGTGGTGCGCCTCTAGGTTGGCATCCCACACGGCATTGAGGGCGGTTTCCATATTGGCCGATAAGACAGCGCGGTTTGCGGGAATATGCTCAGGAATGGGACGAGCCATATTTTCCGAAACAATGAGGTGTTCTTGGTGTGGATGCAGAACAAAAACTGTTTCGCCTGCAAACATTTTCGTGATGGCGCTGCCCAATGCGATCACTTTTCCGACAGATGCATATCCATAAGAAACAGGAAACGAAAAATCGCCTGTTTGATGCGGGCAGCGCATGGCCTTCCATTCTGATTCTGGAATTTTTCCATTGAAAACAAGACTCTCAGTGCCGCGGCTAATGCCTGAATAAAGGGATTCAACCAAAATTTCATTTGCCGCCAATATAGGTAAATCGACGGATTTTAGCGTTGCTAACCCTGCTTTTTCATAAAATAAAGCGCGTGTTTGGGCCAATTTCTCTTTTTCCTGATTAACCTGTTCAGCCACAATTCAGTTTCAATCCAATATTAGCAGTAGAGACATCAACGTTGATGCGCTATGTGCTCTTTAAAAGAGTGACGTGGCGCGATTTGTCAATCGTTGATCCCACTGTAATTAAGTCAGGCTGTTTTAGCGACACGCTAATTGCCTAACTGAAATGCACATTTGTTCGAGGTAGTTATATGTCATCTTTCGCCAAACGCTCAATCTTCGCAGCACTCGTATTGTTGACGATCGGATCACTCACATCATTGATGATCTGGGCATTGGCTGAAGGCGGGGTTCAGTGGTCAGAATTGGTCTTGCTGACCTGCTTCATTATTACATTGCCGTGGACAGCGATTGGTTTTTGGAATGCGGTGATCGGCTTCATTTTGATGAGAACCTCGAAAGATCCGGCCGCCGCCGTCTTTCCTGCCTTAAAAAAATATAAGGGCGACGAGAAGATTTCAACCTCTACAGCCATTGCCATGTGCATCCGCAATGAAGAGGTCGATCAGGTTAATCGCAATCTCAATGCGATGATCGCGAGATTGGTTGCATCAGGCGAAGGTGAAAATTTCCACGTCTATGTGTTGAGCGATAGCTCCTTTGATGACGTGGTTGCCGAAGAAAAAGATGTGTTTGCTAAACTGGCCGAAGATTGGGCTGGTAAATTAGATGTCACTTATCGTCTGCGCACAGATAATTGGGGCTTTAAAGCCGGTAATATTTCAGAATTTTGTGATCAATGGGGTGCCCAGCACGATTTCATGCTCACACTCGATGCAGACAGCGTTATGTCGGCTTCTTCCATTTTGCGCATGGTTCGTGTGATGCAAAACAATGACAAACTTGGCATTTTGCAGAGCTTGGTCGTTGGCCTTCCATCTGACAGTGCATTCACCCGTGTTTTCCAGTTTGGTATGCGCATGGGCATGAAATCTTTCACGCTCGGCAGTGCATGGTGGCAGGCTGATTGTGGTCCTTACTGGGGTCATAACGCGCTGATCCGCTTGAAGCCATTTATGGAAGCATGCCATTTGCCAGTTCTACCGGGTAAAGGTCCGCTTTCTGGTTATGTATTGAGCCATGACCAAGTTGAGGCAACCTTTATGCGTCGCGCGGGCTATGAAGTGCGCGTGTTGGCAGAAGAGGGCGGTTCTTATGAAGAGAACCCGCCGCATGTTCTCGAATTTATCCGTCGTGACCTGCGTTGGTGTCACGGCAATATGCAATATTTCAAATTGCTGGGCGAAAAAGGCTTGTTGCCAACCAGCCGTGTTCAATTGTTCCTTGCCATCTTAATGTTTACGAGTGCGCCTGCATGGCTGACCTTTATCGCCGTGGGCACAAGTACGTTGGTTTTCAAAGATATGCCGTTTGAAGGTTTTTCTATGGTTCCAGGCATCGTGCTTTTCTCAATCATCATGACCATGATTTTCACACCTAAGATTGTGTCGGTGATTGATGTGATGCTGAACTCTAAGCTTAGAAAATCTTATGGTGGTGGCGTTGCCGTTTTGACTGGGTCGTTGGTGGAGATCGTCTTCTCAATGTTACTTGCGCCGATAATGGCTGTGGCTGAAACCTTGTTCCTTGCAGGCTTGCCGTTTGGCAAGGCGCGTGGTTGGGCTTCTCAAAACCGTTCAGCACATTCTTTGAAACTGTCTGTGATCGTATCTCACTTATGGCCGCAAACGCTCTTTGGTATCGTAGGCCTTGTTACCATCTTTACCTTCCAAGATGTATCGTTTACTGGCTTGATTGTTACGCTCCCAGTTTTTGTGGGTCCCGCTTTTGCTCTGGTGTTTGGTTACACAAGCGCCCATGTTGTCTTCGGCAAATTCTTCTCTCGCCTTGGCCTATGGCAAATGCCAGAAGAAGAAACACCGCCTGTCATCGTTCGTGCACTTAATTTGCCAGCGCTTTCACTCCGCTCTGAAGTTGCAAATGCGGAAGAGCGCGCGCCGCTTTCAACTGATGACTTGCTTGCGCTCGACAAGGATTTCGATGATCGCCTCGCTGCCTAAGATACGACACAGACTAGGGCAGGTGAGGACAATGAGTGCAACGCCATTTGGCAACATAATAGCGAGCCTTAGTGCTGTCGTTATTTCGCTGGCAGGTTTCTTGTTCCCTCTTCTTGCACCAACCAGTGCTCATGCCTGTGGTCTGAATTCAGACTGCAAAGTATCAAGCGGCACTTACCGCATCTTTGTTCCGAAGAAATTAGAAAACACATCCAAACGACCTGCTATCGTCTATATCCATGGACTTGGCGGATCTGCCGAACGCTCCATGCAGCATTCAAGCTTCATTCGTGCGGCTAAGCGATTAGGTTTTGTTTTGGTTGGCGTTGAAGGACTTGCGGGCCAATGGACATTTAAAAACGGTCTTGTTCGTGGCCCCATTCGCAATGAATTTAAATATTTTACTCAAGTGACAACCGATCTAAGGCGTCGTTTCGATGTTGATCCGCGTAAAATCGTTATCGCTGGTTTTTCTGTTGGCGCTTCAATGACGTGGTATCTTGCCTGCAATGGCCGCAAAAAATACGCAGGCTACATTCCAGTTGCCGGCACTCTTTGGAAGCCGCAACCTAAACGGTGTTCGAATATGATTGGTGAGCTTTACCATTATCACGGAACCGCTGATCGCACATTTCCCCTTACAGGGCGACGGGTCGGTCATAAACACCAAGGCGATATCCGCGATACTTTCAACAATATGTACCGCCAAGACCCTTGCTCTGCAAAGCTAGTTAAAGAACTTAAATTTCGCGGACAACGCTGTAAACTTCATAGAAATTGCGATGGGGAAGCCTTGCAATTCTGCCTGAATGGTAGCGGTCATGACGTGCGCGGGTTTTACCTTGTCGATGGATATACGCGGATCGCGAAAGCGCGGGGTTGGTGATCGACGTTCGTTCAGCTAGAACGGTGCCAACACAGTTTATGGATTTGTCATGGTAGAAAACTCTCTCAAAGATGGCCCGCTTTCAGGCCTGCGTGTCTTAGATCTCTCGCGGATATTGGCTGGGCCTACCTGTACCCAACTTTTTGGCGACATGGGCGCGGACGTAATCAAGATTGAACGCCCAATTGCAGGGGACGATACCCGCCGTTGGGGACCGCCTTTCGTGCAGGTTGATGGCGAAGATAGCCAAGAAAGTTCATACTATCTTTGCGCCAATCGCAATAAGCGCTCTCTTGCTGTCAACATGGCGAGTGAAGAGGGACAAGAAATCATTCGCAAAATCGCTGCTGAAAGCGATGTAGTTGTCGAGAATTTCAAGGTCGGTGATTTGAAGCGGCGCGGGCTGGATTATGAAAGCCTCAAAGCTATCAATTCAAAACTGATTTATTGTTCTATCACAGGCTTTGGCCAAACAGGGCCTTATGCAGAACGCGCGGGCTATGATTTTTTGATCCAAGGTATGGGCGGCATTATGAGCTTGACCGGACAACGCGATGAAGATGGCGGCGTGCCGACGAAAGCCGGTGTTGGGATTGCTGATGTTGTTTGTGGCCTTTACGCATCAAATGCTGTTTTGGCAGCTCTCCATGCGCGCAACCAAACGGGCGAAGGCCAATACCTCGAATTGTCTTTGCTTGATACGCAGGTTTCTTGGTTGATCAATCAGGGGACGGCTTATTTAACAGACCGCAAAGTGCCCGGTCGCCTCGGCAACGGACACCCAAGTATCGTGCCTTATGAAACATTTCCGGCATCCGATAAGCAGTTCATTCTTGCCATCGGCAATGACACACAGTTTGCGAAGTTTCTGGAACTTGCAGGCCGCAGTGAGCTTTTGGAAGATGAGCGTTTTCCGACCAATGTGGCGCGCGTCGGCAACCGTGGTTATGTGGTGGGTGTGATTTCAGAAATCACGCGAACGAAGACCGCTGATGAATGGTTGAATTTGCTTGCCAGCAATGCGGTTCCATGTGGTCCGGTGAATAATTTGGAAGAGGTCTTTAACGACCCGCAAATCAAGCATCGTGAAATGGAAATCGCCATGGACCATGAAACCGCCGATGGCGGCAAAGTTCATTTGATTGGTAATCCGATCAAGATGAGCGAAACACCAATTACCTATCGCACTCCACCCCCACGTGTTGGCCAGCATAGCGCCGATGTTTTGGGCGAATTGGGATATAGCGAAGACGACATCAAAAAATTGACCGAGAATGAAACCATTTCAGATGGCCGATTAGACACTGAAGGAAGCAAGTAGAATGCGTGCAGCAGATATTATTGGTAAGAAACTGGCGGAAGCAGGTTGCTTGAATGCGTTTGGTATTCCAGGCGGCGAAGTACTGACACTGATGGATGGGATGCGTACAGCCGATATCGATTTCACCCTAGTGAAACACGAAAACGCTGGCGGCTTTATGGCTGAGGGAAGTTGGCACGCAAATGGTGCGCCCGCAATTCTCATCGCGACCCTCGGCCCCGGTGTTGCTAATGCCATCAACGTCATTGCCAACGCCATGCAAGACCGCGTGCCGCTTTTGTTTATTACGGGTTGTATGGATGGTGCTGAAGCTGAAACTTACACGCACCAAGTGTTCGATCACCAGCAAATGTTGCGCCCTGTTGTTAAGGCAAGTTTCCGCGCTCATGAAGGTGCTGTTGGCGTGATGATGGATAAGGCAATCGCCCTTGCAACCGAAGGCCAACCCGGTCCGGTCCATATTGATTTGCCCATAAAAGTTGCTCAAAGTGAGAGCGAGCAATATGCACCACTCGCGATATTACCTCCGCGTGGCCACGCAGCGCCAAGCCTCATTGAGCAGGTGAAAAAACGCATTTCTAAAGCGAAAAAACCCTTGGTTATTGCAGGTGTTGATGCGCTGAATGAGAACGCAGACATCGCAAGCTTTTGTAAGCGTCTCAATATTCCGATGATTGCAAGCTACAAAGCAAAAGGCATGCTTGATGAACGCGACCCGCTGAGCCTTGGCGGTGCGGGCCTTTCCCCTAAATCAGACAAGATTTTTATGCCGTTGATTGAAGAGAGCGACCTTGTGTTGCTACTCGGTTATGACCCGATTGAAATGCGGGTCGGTTGGCGCAATGCGTGGAAGGGTGAGGACGCGGTTGAAGTAACGTCAACTTTGCGCACCCACGGTATGCATTCAGCGACCACCACCTTGATGGGCGATGTGGCTGTGACGGTCGATGCGCTAAGCGAGGCGGAAGCGGGTACCTATTGGGAAAATGGGGCCGCTGAAAAAGCGCGTGCTGATCTTACAGATATGTTCTCATTTGACCTGTCGAAAGAATTCGGCCCTGAACATGTTTTCGCAACTTTGCGCGATGCTGCTCCTGATGAAACAGTGATCACTGCAGATAGTGGCGCGCACCGTATTTTGGTTAGCCAAATGTGGGACTGCCGCTCACCTCGCACCATGCTGCAATCTTCTGCCCTTTGCACGATGGGTTGCGCTGTGCCATTGGCGGCAGGCTATAAACAAGTGAAGCCAGAAACGCCTGTGATTGCCTTTGTTGGTGATGCCGGATTTGAAATGATGATGGGCGACCTCTCAACGCTGCGCGATATGGGAACCAACATCATTATTTGTGTGTTGGTTGATGAGAGCCTCGGTCTCATCGAACTGAAACAACGCGCCATGCAATTGCCAAATCGCGGCGTTGATTTTTCTGGAACGGATTTCCCGAAAGTTGCCGAAGGTTTTGGTGGGCACGGTGTTTGGATTGATGATGTCGACACATTGAAAGCTGAGTTTGACGCAGCTCTAAAACGCGATACGTTTACGGTGTTGTGTCCGCGCATCGGTCGCAAAGCTTATGACGGCAAGTTCTAAGTTTCACATAAAGAGGTAGAGCGATGGAAATTTTTAAAGCGAATGGCCGACCAACCTTGGTGGCAAGCGATGCCTATTTCACGGGTCATGTCACACAAGACCCAATCGTTACTGCCCCAGAACCTGCTCGTGTCCGCGCTCTGCGTGTAACTTTTTCACCCGGTGCCAGAACCAATTGGCACACTCACCCACTGGGCCAAACCCTGTATGTTGTTTCAGGTGTTGGGCTTGTGCAAAAACTTGGTGAGCCGATACAGGAAATTCGGGCAGGCGATACAGTTTGGATCGCACCAGACGAGAAACACTGGCACGGTGCAACAGCTGAAAACGCAATGTGTCACATTGCGATTCAAGAGGCGCTTGATGGGTCAAATGTGGATTGGTTGGAGCCAGTAAGTGATAATGATTACAACGCTTAACTCAATTTTTGGCAGCTGATCACTTAATTTCACCTTGGAAATGACGTTAACCATGCGATTTTTTCACTAACAAGTTGATCAAAGTACCAATGTTTCTGCCAATCTGCGCGATTTTGGAATAATTTGCTCACAGATATGTGAATTGCAGCTGTTTTTTGTGTTCAGCCAAATAGAATCCGTTCAGCTAGTATTCAGGTGAAACTGATGATAATTGGGCGCAAGATACAGAAAGTTTCGATTGTCCAATCGTTGCTGAAGTTTGTTCCTTACGAAAGCAGCTTGTGCTGCATGAATAAGGAGCAGGGGATGACAGTTAGGTAAGGAATTTAAATGCAAGACATTTTTGGATGTGAGTTTGATATTGGCGGTGACAAGCCAAACCAAGCCGTTGATGCTTGGAATAAGCTTTGCCATGCATTTCTATCTCATTCTGCCGAAACCCCAACGCACCTCGGTAACCTGCTCGCCGCAGATCCTGATAATGTGCTTGGACTATGTTCCAAAGGCTTCTTCATGCTGCTTGCTGGCCGCAAAGAGTGTTTGTCGGCTGTCGATACGGCTGTTGCGAGAGTTTCTGAAATTGAAAAACGACGTGGTTTCTTGCCGCTACGCGAAGCAGCTTACGTTGAATCACTAAAACTTGCCCACAAAGGCCAGTGGTACCTCGCTGCCAAAGTGCTTGAGGGTGTTTTTGAATCTGAAGCTCATGACGCGATGGCCTTTAAAATGGTTCATGCCTTGCGCTTCATGCTGGGGGATCGTTTTGGTCTTCGTGCTTCAAGCTTGAAAGCCGTTGATCGTTTCGATCCGGATCATTTTGCAACTGGTTATATTTACGGTTGCCATGCCTTCGCCCTAGAAGAAACTGGTGATTATAAGGCTGCAGAAAAATTTGGCCAACAAGCGGTTGAGCTTTGCCCCGATGATGCATGGGGTCTGCATGCTGTGGCTCACGTCTATGACATGACTGCACGCGCTGAGACAGGCATTAAATGGCTTGAAACACGCGAAAAGCAATGGGCTCATTGCAACAACTTCTCCTTCCACTTCTTTTGGCATTTAGCGCTTCACTATCTTGAAGTGGGCAATTACGTCAAAGTTCTGGAACTTTACGATAATGACATTCGTAAAGAGCAAACAGATGATTATCGTGATATCTCAAATGCTACATCATTGCTCGCTCGCCTTGAGGGGCTTGGGGTTTATGTTGGCGATCGATGGGATGAGCTGAACGCCCTTTGTGAGCGCCGCACGGATGATAATTGCGTGATCTTCGCAGATCTCCACTACATGCAAGCGCTTGGCCGCTCTAACAATGTTGACGCGATGGACAAGTTGATTGCCACCATGAGCAACAATGCTCAATACGGCAAACGCGACATGGATGACGTCAACCAAGTTGCTGGCGTATCGGCGGCGCAAGGGTTGAAAGCTTACTATTCTGGCGACTATAGCAATGCCTTTAAAATGCTAAGTGCTGCCCGCCCACAAATGCAGCAAATTGGCGGAAGCCATGCGCAGCGTGACACATTTGAACGCATGACAATTGATGCCGGACTAAAGGCTGGGTGCTATCAAGAAGCAAAAGCGCTGATTGAGGATAGAACTTGGCGCCGTAGTCAGGAAGATTCATACGCTCACAACCGCTCTGTCGCTGCTGTGAATGAGAAATTTGAATTGGAAACCCCAACATCAGACGCGAAAGTGATCGCAATTTCTGCTTAGTTGCATCTCAAGGTTTTAGAGGCTAGTGAAAGCACGAACCCAAGTCGAGCGCTCCGTAGAGCGAGCACAATTGAAATTTGTGTTTGATGTCGGTCTGAATGATCAGAGTTATTTTATAAAATGAATGAACAAGCCACTCCCGAAAAATTGGCAAGCGTAACAACTGTTGCCGCCAACGATAAAGCCAAGTCAAACGATCCGACTGCTGGTATGGACCTTTCCAAGGTAAAAAAACCGCGCGATCCTCGTCTCGACTTTTTCCGTGGCATTGCCATGTTCATCATTTTAATCGCCCACACGTCTTGGAATTCTTGGACATTGTGGATTCCGGCACGCTTCGGCTTTTCTGATGCGACGGAGATTTTCGTTTTTTGTTCCGGCATGGCATCAGCGCTTGCCTTTGCTTCCGTTTTTGATCGTCACAGTTGGTTCATGGGCGCTGCCCGTGTTGTGCACCGTGTTTGGCAGGTCTACTGGGCGCATATCGGCATGTTCATCGTGATCTGTTTGTGGGTGTCGTGGATTGATGTTATCGGCGACCACGGTGACTTTATGAAAACGCGCCTCAATCTCATGAACTTCTTTGAGCTTGATACACCGCAGCAATTGCTCGGTCTGATGTCGCTGACTTATGTGCCGAACTACTTTGATATTTTGCCAATGTATATCGTGGTGTTGTTCATGATCCCAATCGTCATGGGTCTGTCTCGCATCTCACCTTACGCAGCGATTGCGTTTTGCGTAGGGTTATGGCTCGCGACCAATATTGAGGCTTGGTACAATTGGTATTACGGAATGCAAAGCAGCATTTTCCGCTTCCCCGCAGAACCATGGAACCATGAAGGTTGGTCTAACTGGTATCATGGTGGAGAGATTCCCCAAGAGGCACAAAACGGATTTAAATCGCGTCAGTGGTTCTTCAATCCATTTGGTTGGCAGTTGATTTTCTTTGCAGGTTTCGCCTTCATGCGCGGCTGGTTGCCACGCCCTCCTGTTAGCAAAACACTGATTATCTTGGCGATTGCTTTCATCGTCATCACCATGCCGCTTGCCTATTTCCGTTTCTATAATGGTTTGACGTTTGATGCGGATTTGAATGCATGGCTCAAAGCAACACCGCTTAAAGAATGGCGTGCTGATATTCGTTGGTTGATTTGGAAAACAGATTTCGGTCTCTTCCGCTTCATTCACTTCTTGAGTGTTGGCTATCTTGCTTGGCTTGCTGTGGGCGAGGGCGGTAAGCGTCTTATCTCCTCTGGCCTATGGGGTAAGTTTGTTAAGATCGTCATGACGGTTGGTCAGCAGTCTCTCGCTATTTTCCTCTTCTCAATGGTGTTTGCGCAAATCATTGGCTACACATTCTATCCGCCAGTCGATCACCCGTTCCATATCACAGCACCAAGAACGGAATGGCGTTGGCTTCATTCAGCGGTTGTGAATATCGGTGGTATGATCACTTTGATCGGCGTTGCTTATTTCGTTGCTTTCTTCAAGAAACAGCCTTGGCGCGGGCCTGCAAAACCAAAGGTCAGCTAACGCTCTTAAAAATCGGCATGCCTTTGGTTCTTTTTGCTTGACCTTGAGAGGCATACCGCTAGCTTCCTGATGAGACTATCTAACAGGAAGTGACCAATGAGTGATGCGATTAAAGAGGCTGTAAAAAAGCAATTGGCCAAGGTCAAAGGGCCTGACCTTACTGGTGACTTAATGTCACTAGGGCTCGTATCAGACATTTACGTCAATGCTGGCAAGGTAATGTTTTCCGTGTCTGTGCCAGCCGATCGTGCGCAAGAACTTGAACCTTTGCGTAAGGCGGCTGAAACGGCTGTCATGGATATTGATGGTGTTGAAAAAGTAACCGCTGTTCTAACGGCTGAAAAAACCGCAGGCTCTGCTAGCCCAGCACCAAAGCCTGCCGCACCCAAACCACAGATGACCCCGCCACCGAAAGCGCAAGAAGAAACCAAAGCTGGCGTGCCCGGCGTAAAGCACATTGTTGCTGTGGCCTCCGGCAAAGGCGGCGTTGGCAAATCCACAACATCCATCAACCTAGCACTTGGCCTTGCCGCAAATGGGCAGAAGGTCGGCGTGTTGGATGCGGATATTTATGGCCCTTCCATGCCACGTTTGCTTGGCCTAACTGGGCGTCCACAAGCAGAAGGTCGTCTGCTTCACCCAATGGAAAACTTTGGCATTAAAGTGATGTCGATGGGTTTCTTGGTGGAAGAAGACACACCGATGATTTGGCGCGGTCCAATGGTCATTTCTGCTCTCACTCAAATGCTGCGCGAAGTCGCTTGGGGTGAGCTTGATGTGTTGATCGTCGACATGCCGCCTGGAACGGGTGATGCACAATTGACCATGGCGCAGCAAGTGCCGCTCTCTGGTGCTGTGATCGTTTCAACCCCGCAAGATTTGGCGCTTATTGATGCCCGCAAAGGCCTCAACATGTTCCGCAAAGT
Source organism: Hyphomicrobiales bacterium (assembly GCA_039973685.1). Taxonomy (NCBI): domain Bacteria; kingdom Pseudomonadati; phylum Pseudomonadota; class Alphaproteobacteria; order Hyphomicrobiales; species Hyphomicrobiales bacterium. The sequence goes on along the minus strand of JBDWKL010000009.1, from coordinate 60,406 downwards.
TGATGTGCCGCTTTTGGGCATTGTTGAAAATATGAGTTACTTCATCTGCCCATCGTGTGGCGACCGTTCTGATATTTTCGGACATGGTGGCGCACGTGAAGAAGCAGACCGTATTGGCGTGCCGTTCTTGGGTGAAGTGCCACTGGCTATGCGCGTGCGTGAAACCTCGGATGCAGGTACACCTATTGTGGTCTCGGAACCAGATTCTGAGCATGCCGGAATTTACCGCGATATCGCGGGTAAAGTATGGGCATCGCTTGAAGATAGCGAAGGGCCAAATGCAAAAGAAGCGCCTGCATTAGTGTTTGAATAAAGAAGGTCGCAATTCGGCAAACTTACGACGTAATTATCGCGCTCATGCAAAGAATTTAAGCTAGCGGTTTTTTTAAGTATTGTTCATCGGAGTCCAGCTTATGACATTCCAGTTTGCCTTTGGGCCACGCATTAAAAAATCTGCATTCTTTGATGCGACTGTTCGCGCAGGGGTTAGTCATTTTTCGACCTATAACCATGTGTGCTTTCCGGTGTCTTATGGTGATCCAGTAGCGGAATATCGCCGGCTGACTGAGGGCGTTTCCATGTGGGATGTGTCCGTTGAGCGGCAGGTCCGCATTATGGGCAAAGACGCGCTGGAACTTGCCAGCATTTTGACACCGCGCAATCTTGAGAAAGTGAAGATTGGGCAGGGGCGCTACATCCCGATTTGTGATCACCGTGGCATCTTGATGAATGACCCTGTGATGCTGCCAATCTCTGCCAATGAATATTGGATTTCAATTGCAGACCAAGACCTACTTTGGTGGGCGCGTGCCATCGCGGCTGAGCGCGGCATGAATGTTTCAATTGATGAGCCAGACATCAGCCCGCTTGCAGTTCAAGGCCCGAAGGCTTCAGAAGTTGTCCGCCAAGTATGTGGTGACTGGGTTGATGATTTGAAGTTCTTCGGCTTCAACCAAACCATGATCCAAGGCATTCCCGTCGTTGTTGCAAAATCGGGCTGGAGCAAACAAGGCGGTTTTGAAATTTATCTGATGGATCATCACCGCGGGACAGAGCTTTGGGATATCATCGAAGAAGCCGGACGCCCTTATGACATCGGTCCAGGCGCACCAAATTATATTGAGCGCATTGAAAGTGGGCTTTTGTCCATGGGTGCAGATACGGATGACGATACCAATCCTTATGAGGTTGGCATGGGTAAACTGTGCGACCTTGAACAAGATGTCGATTTCATCGGCAAAGACGCACTAAAGCGGATTAAGGCAAGAGGCGCGAAACGCCGCATGACGGGTTACGTCATCGACGGTGAGAAATTTTCTGGTTCAAACCAACATCGTTGGAAGGTCTACCAAGACGGTAAAAAGGTTGGCCTTTGTTCTGCTGCTGCTTATTCGCCGCGCCTTGATGCCAATATTGGCCTTGGGTTGATTAAGGTTGGGCTTGCTGATGAAGGCAACAAAGTTACGATCCAAACTGAGTATGGCGAGAGAGAAGCCACCACAACAGCGCTTCCATTTAAAATCTGACCATTTAAAAACTAAGATGGAATTCGTCGCAAAGAGTGTTTAGAAAAATGCTCAAGGGAGAAACGCCATGAGTGATTTTTATAATTTTGATACGCTGAGCCTGCACGCTGGCCATACGCCAGATAGCGACCACGGTTCGCGAGCTGTGCCAATCCATCAAACCACGTCTTACGTATTTCGCGATAGTCGTCATGCGGCAGCGCTCTATAATATGGAAGAGGGCGGGCATCTTTATTCACGCATCTCTAACCCGACGGTGGCAGTGCTTGAACAACGCCTTGCAGCGTTAGACGGCGGTGCGGCTTGTACGGCGACAGCGTCCGGCATGGCAGCGCTTCATGCGGCGATCATGTGCTTGGTCTCGAGTGGTGATCATATCGTATCCACCGCGCAGCTTTATGGTGCCAACATCAACTTGATGAAAAACACTCTGCCGCGTTTTGGCGTCGAGACGACTTTCGTTTCCGCTGATGACCTTGATGGCATTAAGGCTGCAATCCGCCCGAACACGAAATTGATCTTCGGTGAAATCGTCGGCAATCCGGGCCTTAATATTATGGACCTGCCAGCCGTTGGTGAAATTGCCAAGGAAGCTGGCGTGCCTGTGATCGTCGATAACACCTTCACAACGCCTTATCTCTTCAAGCCGCTAGAGCATGGTGCTAATGTTGTGGTGCACTCAGTCACGAAATGGCTGGGCGGTCATGGCCTTGCTGTTGGTGGCGCCGTTGTTGATGGCGGTAATTTCGATTGGGGTATTAAAAACGCCGATGGTTCTTTCAAATTCCCAACCCTTGCAGAACCGCATTATGCGATGGACGGCATGGTGTTTTGGGAAGAGTGCGGCCCTGTTGCGCTGACCATGCGTATTCGTATGGAAGCGATGTATAATTTCGGCCCAAGCATGGCGCCACAAACAGCGTTTTACCTTTTGCAGGGTATCGAGACTTTGCCGCTTCGCATGGCGCGCCATATGGAAAACACCAATGCGCTGCTTGAGTACCTTGCCAACCACGATCAGGTGACATGGGTGCGGCATCCGCATTTGAAAGATCACCCAGACCATGAGCTTGCAAACCGCATGTTGCCAAAAGGTGCGAGTGCGGTGATTGCCTTTGGCGTGGCGGGTGGTCGCGATGGCGGTGCTGCCTTCATCGAAAACGTAGAGCTTGCCTCCCACCTTGCAAATGTGGGCGACGCGAAAACACTGGTCATCCATCCAGCCTCCACAACCCACAGTCATATCTCAGAAGAAGACATGATTATCGGTGGTTTGTCAGAAGACATGATCCGTTTGTCTGTTGGTCTTGAAGACATCAACGATCTCAAAGCAGATTTTGACAAAGGATTGCGGGCAGCGAAAAAGGTTGCAAGCGCACAGGCACAAGAGGCGGCGGAATAATGCGGATAGACATCAACGGTTCAGCAGTCTTCGCCTCAACAGGTGGCAAAGATCATCAAGCAGACCAACCACTGGTCATCTTCCTACACGGTTCAGGCCAAAGCCGCCTTTCATGGACCCAACAAGTGCGCACCTATTCTTATTGGGGCTACAATGTGCTGGCACCCGATTTTCCGGGTCACGGCTTATCAGCTGGCGCGCCGCTTACGAGCATCGAAGATATGGCGGATTGGGTGATTGCCCTTATGGACGCCATCAAAGTGCCTGAAGCCATTATCGTTGGTCATAGCCAAGGATGCCTCGTGGCCTTGGAGCTCGGTGCTCGCTATGCCGACCGCGTATCGAAAATCGCTTTCATCGCAGGCTCTTTTGCTGTGCCGGTGAATGATCATCTGGTGAATATGGCCGAAACCAAAGAACCAAAAGCCATCAGCGCCATGATGTCTTGGGGTTCTGGCGCATTTGGTCACAGCTTTGATAATACGGTGCCTGGTGCCTCTCTCATCGGTGCAGGCAAGCAGTTGATGGCATCGAACGCTGAGGGTGCTTTGGCAGCAGACCTAAATGCTTGCAATGCATACAAGTCTGGTCTTGAAGCAGCGGGTAAAATCACGTGCCCGACTCTTTGCATTTTGGCTGAAAAAGATAAAATGACTCCGCTTAAGGGTGGTTTGAAACTGGCCGAAGCTTTGACGGACAATAAGCTTGTCGTCGTCAAGGGCGCTGGTCACATGCTGCCGCCAGAAAATCCGCGTGAAGTGAACGAAGCGCTCGGAGCGTTTTTATAAGTCATGACCGATCCAGACCGTTTCCATTTGGCTAAAGCCAAGGGTGAGCAAACACTCACCATTCGCGCCCTCGACACAAAACGTCCACTCCTTGATATGGGAGCCACGGCTGCCTTAATGGTGTTTGCCGCTGTCGTTGTGCTGTTCTCAGACTTTGGCCGTTCTTTCCATGACGACATTCCAGCGCTCGCTGTTTTCGCCTTTATTTTATTTGGCATGAGCTTGAACATTCACGGTGCATGGCAGCGCTATGAATGGGTGCGCTTTGGTTTTGAAACGCTTGAACGCAAAGACGGCTGGGTGCGCTATCAAAAGCTGCAAAAGGACGTCGTGCTAAACAGCGAAGAGTTTGAAGTGGCCGAAATTGATGTGATCGGTTGGCAATACAAGAAAAGCTCGAAGCTCTTCTCCAGCAACTCCACAGGCCGCACAAAACGCGCGCCAATTACGATGCAATATCAAGACAGAGCATTCCAGATCGTTGACGACCTTCAACAAAATGATGCGACCAATGTGATTGAATTTATTCGAGAGGGACGGTGGCAAGCATGATTAAGCCAGGCGATAAAATCAAAAAAGTATGTGTCATTGGCGCAGGCACCATGGGGTCTGGTATTGCGGGGCAGGTGGCTAATGCTGGTTATCCAGTTGTGCTGCTGGATATTGCTTCAGATGGGGATAGCCGTAACGCAGTGACAGAACGCGCGCTTGATCGTTTGAAAAAATCTGATCCGCCAGCGCTTGTTCATAAGGGCGTGCTTGATAACATCGAGATTGGTAATATCGACGATGATCTTGCGATGGTGGGCGACTGTGATTTGATCGTTGAAGCGATCGTTGAACGTCTTGATATTAAGCGCCAGCTTTATAAAAGTCTTGAGCCGCTGATCAAAGACGAGGCCATTGTCGCGTCCAATACATCGACCATTCCGATCTCGCTTTTGATTGAAGAAATGGACGCGAAATTTGCTGAGCGTTTTTGTATTACGCACTTCTTTAATCCAGTCCGTTACATGCGCTTGCTGGAGCTTGTGCGCGGTGAGAAGACTGCTGATTGGGTGATGGATACAGCCGCCGATTTTTGCGACCGTATTCTCGGTAAAGGCGTCGTGCAATGTGCGGACACACCAGGCTTCCTCGGAAATCGCGTTGGCGTCTTCGCGCTGCAAGTGGGCATTGATGAAGCGATGAAGCTTGGCCTCACTGTTGAGCAAGCAGACGCCCTAATGGGTCGCCCGATGGGTATTCCAAAAACGGGTTGCTTCGGCCTTTATGATTTGATTGGTCTTGACCTCATGGCCGACGTGGTGCGCTCGCTACGCTCCATCTTACCGCAGGGCGATGCCTTCCATCCAGTGGGTGAAGAAAACGCCATCATCAACAATCTATGTGCAGAAGGCTATACGGGCCAAAAGGGCTTAGGTGGTTTTTACAAAGAAGATGAAGACGGCACTAAATACGCCTATGATCTTGAATCAAAATCTTATCGTCCTCGCGCTGATAGCCTACCTGAACGTGCGGTATTAGGTGAGCAAAAAGGTTTAAGTTATCTAGCAGAAGGTACTGATATTGAAGCACAATTTTGTTGGAACTTCTTGAATCGAGTTCTGAGGTATTCAGCCCACTTGATTCCAGATGTCACCCAAACACCGCAAGATATCGATGATGCGATGAAGCTTGGCTATAACTGGGTCAAAGGTCCGTTTGAGATGTTAGATGAGCTCGGTGTTGATGCTTTCACCAAGCGTTGTGAGGCAGAAGGTTTGGATATTCCAGACTATCTGAGAGACTGCGCGGGCGAGCCAATTTATAAGGCAGAAGGCGGCGCGCTTTTGGTGCGTCATGCAGACCGCACGTATCGTCCGGTGAACTTGCCAGACGGTGTTGTGCGCTTCCATATGACCCGCCAGACGCTCGTACCCGTCAATGAGAATCCATCAGCAAGCCTGTTCAAATTGGACGGCGATATTCACCTTGTTGAATTCCACACCAAAGCCAATGCGCTTGATGCTGATTGCATGAAGATCGTGGAAGAAGCAGCCAACTCAAAAGGTCGCGGGATCATCATTCACAATGACGGTCAACACTTTTCAGCGGGCGTCAATCTTGTCCGTTTTCAAGAGATGATGGCAGCACAAGATTGGGACGGTATTGATGTCTTCCTCAACGATTTTCAGCAAGCCTGCCGCACGCTAAAATATTGCAACAAGCCCGTCGTCGGCGCGCCCTCTGGCTTAACCCTTGGCGGTGGCTATGAGGTGATTGCACATTGCGACAAGGTGCTGGCTCACACCAACACCGTGATGGGCTTGGTGGAGTGCACCGTTGGCGTTGTGCCAGGTGGCGGCGGTGTCAAAGAAACGCTTCATCGTTGGTATGAGAAAACGGGTGATTGGGAGAAAGCTGCATGGAACACTTTCAATCAAGTCGGGTACAGCCAAACAGGAGCCTCGCCAAATCAGTCTGCCAAATATTGCTACTTCTTGCCTGAGCGTGACGAGGAAGTAATGAACCGCGATCGTTTGGTCGATGGTGCTGTGCGCATCGTCGGAGAGTTGGCAGGTGACTATACGCCGCCGCAAGAACCAAGCTTCCATTTGGTTGGCGGTAAGGTCTATGCCGAGATGGTCGCTTTCTTAGAGAAGGGCCGTGACGATGGCATCTTCATGCCGCATGATGTGACAGTTGCAAGTGCCATTGCTCGTATTGTGACAGGTGGCCCAGATGCTGAGCCTCGCGATGCAACGGAACAAGATCTGTATGACTTGGAACGTTCAAGCTTTTTGATTTTGGCAAAGACTACTCAAACCAAAGCCCGCATTGATGCGATGTTGAATGGCGAGGGCACTTTGCGAAATTAGTCTTTATTTATTGATTTCCAAAAGCTGAATGTTGAGGTCAATAAAAATGCGCCTGCGTTTAAGAAATTAGAGGATCACGTAATCACCCAAGAGGCACTTGCTTAAGGTTATTTTTAATTAACCATAATTATCTATCATTATGAGAATTAATTCTATGTTTTAGGTGATGAACGTGCTTTTTGTTAATAAAATATCCTTGTCAGGGAAGATCATTCTTCCGGTTGTGCTTTTAATGTTGGTTATTTCAGGGTTGATGGTATTCACCATTCAAGCGACATACCAATCGATATTAAAGGAGCGTACTCTCGCGGTTCAACATATTTCCCAAACGGCAGCTGGTATCGTGAACCAGTTTGTTGCGAAGGAAAAAGCGGGTGAGATGACGCGTGAAGAAGCTGAAAATGCAGCTTTCGTTGCCTTGAAGGGCATGCGTTTTGACAACGGCAATTATATTTTTGCCTACGACTATGATGGGGTCAATAAATTCCATATCAAAGAAAAGCTCATTGGAAAAAATCTATACGATCTAAAGGACAAGAATGGTGTTCTTCTTATCCAAGAATTGATCGATGCTGCTAAACGCGGCGGTGATATTGTTAGCTATCAATGGGCTAAACCCGGTGCGTCTCAGGTCAATGGCGAAGACCCTTTGTTTGATAAATACGGATGGGGTGAGCCTATCGCCGGGTGGTCTTGGTTTATTGGCACTGGCGTCTATGTAGATGACATAAACGAACAGTTTTGGGCTCAGGTGAAAATTCAAACTATTTTCGGTTTGGGCAGCGCGTTGCTGGCTTTCATTCTCGCAATTATCTCATTCCGCAATATCGCGAAGCCGATCAGTCGTTTGACCTTTATCATGCAAGAATTGGCTAACGGCAAATCTGATCTTGCTGTTGTTGATGCGGACCGACCAGATGAAATTGGCAAAATGGCCAAGGCGGTTAAAGTATTCATTGAGAATGAACAAGAACGTCAAACCTTGCTGACGGCTCGCCGTGACGAAGAAGAGGAATTGGTACAACGAAATGCAGCCTTGCAGGATGAATGTTCTGCATTCGATCATGAGATTATGAATATCATGAATGTGGTTAAAGACGGGGTTTCTGAACTCACATCTTCCACAGACGCACTGAACAGCATGGCCGACAGCACGTTGAACGAGAGCCGTGCTGTTATGACCGGTGCAACGACAGCGTCAACCAGTGTAGATACAGTCGCATCAGCGACGGAAGAACTTAGCGTTTCGGTTGCCGAGATTGGCAATCAGGTTGACGCCTCATCTAAAATTGCATCCAAGGCTGCAACTGAAGGTGGCGAGACCAGTCAAAAGGTTGAACAGTTAACAATCGCAGCTTCTAAAATTGGCGAAGTCGTCGGGTTAATCAATGACATTGCTGAGCAAACAAATCTGTTAGCTTTGAATGCGACCATTGAAGCGGCGCGGGCTGGGGAAGCTGGTCGAGGGTTCTCAGTTGTTGCTTCGGAAGTTAAAGGTCTTTCAACTCAAACAACAAAAGCGACAGAAGAGATTAGCAATCAAATTTCTTCGATCCAAGCCGAGACCATGGAAGCTTCCAAGGCGATCACTTCGGTAACGAAAACGGTTGTGGAAATGCATGAAATCACCAGCTCTATTGCGACAGCTGTTGAACAGCAGCGGCACGTGGTCCAAGAAATTGCAAAAAATGCGATGAGCGCATCGGACGGCACACGCAATGTGTCGGAAAGCATGTCCACGATGTCGACGTCTGCAGATGGCACGCGTGAAAACGCTGCGCAAGTTCAGCAAATAGCATCCCAAATTGACGGCGCCACGAAAGACAGCCTCGTCAAGATTACAGGCTTCCTCGAGAAGGTAAAAAATTACGGCTAGTAACAAACAAATAGCTTGTATCAAAATTGGTTGAAAGGCGTGCTCTCAGCACGCCTTTTTTCATTCAATGTTATCTTGATGGCGCTGCTTAGTTAAACTTAAATCGTTCTTTTCCACTAGCAACGCTAGCACCCAATACATATCTAATTGGAATGCTACGCTCGAGCCTCATTTTGTTTGTTGTGACTTGCTTTATCTCTCTGATGGGGGCCAGTCAGCCAGATCACGCTCAAAGGAATCTTGTTGGCACGGAACTGATTGAATGCGTCAACAACCAACAAGGCTATATCGGGAACAGCAAAAGCCTAGGATATCGTTTCGGTTATGCTTATCCTTATAGTAACGGACGTCATAGATATGAAGTCATTGCGGGTAAGTTCGGCTCGACCATAGCATGGCTTGTGATCGTTAATACCCGCGCCCCGCAAAGTCTTGCCTATGAGAGTCTAGGTTTTGATCGATTGTTCTTTAAATCTGCTCGTAGGAACGAAGCTCCCAAACAGGTATGGAACGCGTTGAAAACTTGTGGTGTAGAGCCAGCTGGTATTTTTCCGCTTGATGGGACGACGATCGAGTCGGATTTTGACTCTTATCGCATTCCAATAAAGCACCCTAAACCCTCGAAGTGGTATTTTTATTCGCCTGAAGAGGTCAACCAATATTTTGAATGATCATGTGCAAGAATGCTTGACCTCGTCATACATTTCCGTACCTATAATTTTACGAAATACCGACTGGGAGAGGGCACTAAATGAGCCGTGCTGATTTTGAAGTTTTTGATAAGAACGCCGCCAACTATGAGCCGCTGACACCGCTCTCATTTTTGATCCGTACAAAGGATATCTACCCTAATCGCCAGTCGGTCGTATATGGCAATCGTCGCTATACATGGGCCGAGACATATGAGCGGTGCGTGCGGGCATCTTCCGCATTGAGAAAGCTTGGAGTTGAAAAGGGCGATGTGGTTTCTGTGCTCGCGCTCAACACGCCAGAAATTTTTGAAGCGCATTATGCCGTCAACATGGCGGGCGCGGTTTTAAACACCATCAACGTGCGTCTTGATGCTGATACGGTCGGGTATATTTTCGAATTCGGTGAGGCCAAAGTTGTTCTTGCAGATACGCAGTTTTCAGACACGGTAAAAGAAGCGATCAAGCTCTCAGGGCGTGATGATATTGTTGTGGTAGATATTGTTGATGAGCAAGCCATGCCTTTGCCACAGGGTGGTGAATGCCTCGGTGACATGACCTATGAGGAATTGCTCGAAACAGGCGACCCTGCTGCTGACATCATTATGCCAGAAGATGAATGGGAAGCCATGGCGCTTAACTTTACGTCTGGCTCTACTGGCCGCCCTAAGGGAGTGGTCTATCATCACCGTGGTGCTCATTTAATGGCGACAGGCACGATCATGAGCTGGCCTGTTCCACTTCACCCGACCTATATGTATATCGTGCCGATGTTCCATTGTAATGGCTGGTGCCATGCGTGGGCGATGACGGCGATGGCGGCGACCATTGTGTGCTGCCGTAATGTCGTTGCAAAAGACATGTTCGACCTCATCGCAGACCATGAAGTCACCCACTTTGGCGGTGCGCCGATTGTGCTCTCTTTGTTGGTCAACGCAAAAGATGATGAGCGCCGAGATTTTGATCATGAGGTCAATGTCTATACCGCTGGCGCCCCGCCACCGCCTGCCATTTTGGAAGCGTCAAGTAAGCTTGGTCTCAACGTGACCCATGTTTATGGGCTGACGGAAACTTATGGCCACGTGACCGAATGTTGCTGGCAAGAAGCATGGGGTGATCTTCCCATCGAAGAACAAGCAGCGCTTCAATCAAGACAGGGCGTTGCTTTTAATAATATGACGCCCGTTGATATTTGGGACGTTGAAACGGGTAAGCCTGTGCCTCGTGATGGTGAAACCATTGGCGAGATTGTATTGCGCGGAAACTGCGTGATGAAAGGCTATTTCAAAAATACTGAGGCAACCGATGTAGCCTTTAAGGGCGGCGTTTTCCACTCTGGCGATTTGGCAGTGATCCATCCGAATAATTACATCCAAATCAAAGATCGTCTGAAAGACATTATCATTTCAGGCGGCGAGAATATTTCATCCGTTGAAGTTGAGAGTATTCTCACAAAACACCCAGCCGTATTGTTGGCTGCAGTGGTCGCAAAGCCCGATGAAAAATGGGGCGAAACACCAGCTGCTTTCCTTGAGCTAAAACCGGGAGAAGAGGCGACAGAAGACGAAATTATCGCTTTCACGCGGGAACATTTGGCTGGGTTTAAATGCCCTAAATCGGTTTACTTCGAAGAGTTGCCAAAAACGGCGACGGGCAAAATACAAAAATTTGAATTGCGTAAAAAACTCACAACATAAAGGTTCAAATCATGGCGACACAGGCAGAAAAAGCAGAAACCTTCAAAGCGCTTCACCAAGGGGGAAAAGCGTTCATCCTGCCTAACCCTTGGGATATTGGGTCAGCACAAATGTTTGCAGGCCAAGGGGCTAAAGCGCTGGCGACAACCAGTGCGGGCCATGCGGGAACCATCGGCACATTCGACGGTAAAAATGCGGTTAGCCGCGACCTTGCCGTTGCTCATGCGGGCGAAATTGCAAAGGCGACGGACCTACCGGTTAGCGGTGATTTTGAGTTTGGTTATGGCGAAAGCCCTGAAGATGTAGCGCTCACGGTGAAAGCCGCGATTGATGCAGGTCTTGCTGGTTGTTCGATCGAAGACGTCAATATGGTGAACGGCAATCCTGTGATCGATTTCGATCTCTCTGTCGCTCGCATCAAGGCAGGTGTTGAAGCCGCCCGCGCGGCAGGTTTTCCATTCCAACTTTGCGCACGAGCCGATGGCGTCATGATCAATGCCTATGATGTTGATGAAGCAATCCACCGCCTCAAAGCCTATGAAGCAGTCGGTGCTGATTGTATTTATGCCCCACAATTGCCAGACCTAGCAGCCCTTGAAAAAGTGCGCGCCGCAACCACTGCACCGATCAATGCGCTTGCCGCTGGTGCTTTCGCCAATCATTCTGTTTCAGAATTAGAAGCGGCAGGTGCTGTGCGTATCAGCCTTGGTTCCATGCTTTATAATGCGGCGATGGATGGCGCTTATTTGGCAACGCAAGCCATGTTGGAAGAGGGCGACTTGTCTTCGCTGACGAAGATCAGAACGATTGGCAAAGTGTTTAAAGCCCGCAAAGCAGGGATGATTTAAACCATGCATGTTTTGATTACAGGGGCGAGCGGCATGTTGGGCCGTAAATTGGTTGGCCAACTGGTGGCACGGGGTGGTGTTTCTACTTTTACTCTCGCTGATATTTTTGCGCCTGCTCATCCAGAAGGCTTTGATGGTGATGTTCGCATAGAGGTTGCTGATATTTCAAACGCTGAGGCTGCGAGCCAGTTGATCGACGCAAAGCCAGATGTGATCTATCATTTAGCAGCCATCGTCTCAGGCGAGGCGGAGGAGAATTTCGAAAAAGGAAATGCGATCAATCTCGACGGGACGCGCAATTTGCTGGAAGCAATTCGCAAACAATCTGTAGATGGCAGCTATTGCCCACGTTTCGTGTTTTCGTCTTCCCTCGCAGTATTCGGCACACCGTTGCCAGACCTCATTCCAGATGACCAACGCCTGACGCCACTTTCAAGTTATGGTACGCAAAAGGCGATGGGTGAGTTGATGGTGGCGGACTATTCCCGCAAAGGCTTCATTGATGGAATATCACTAAGGCTGCCGACAATCACCGTGAGACCGGGCAAACCCAATAAGGCCGCATCAGGTTTTTACTCTGGTATTATCCGCGAGCCGTTAAATGGTGAGAAGGCAATTTTGCCTGTGCCGCGCACTGTCCGCCATTGGTTCCAAAGCCCTCGGCGTGCGATTTTTAACCTTGCTCATGCAGGCAGCGTTCAAACCGATGGATTGCCAAAATCTCGCGCTCTGAGCCTACCTGGGGTTAGCGCCTCGGTGGAAGAAATGATTGCGGCTCTTGAGCGGGCAGCAGGTTCTATCGCTACAAACCTCATTCAAGAAGAAGCCGATGATGCGATTAAAAACATCGTTATGGGATGGCCAAAAGCATTTGCTGCAACAACTGCCATCGCAATGGGATTTCAGGGCGATGCGAACTTTGATGAAATCATCGAAATTTATCTGCAAGATGACGCTCCGTCGCATTCCTAAAAAAGAGCCCTTAGTAACATCTAGTTTAGGCCTAAGTTAGTTGCCCTTTGGAGCAAGTAGTCTATACCTAGGGCTGAGCGGTTAGGCCTTGTTGGGCGCTGATTTTCCGCACCCCTTGGCGAGTAAAATTAAACGAATAGATCATGGAAATTCACTCTTTATTCTTTTGGATTGTCGCCGGAATTTTGACCCTTGCTGGCATCTTGTCAGCTATCTGGCCTTTAGTGCGCGAAAAACCGCGACAGGGCGACCTTGCAGGAACAGACGACACTCAGGAAGGCACGCGCCACGTTTTGATTGATCAGCTTGATGAGATCGAACGTGACCGCGAGCGTGGCCTCCTCAATGATGAAGAAGCAAAGGGTGCAAGGGCTGAACTTGGCCGCCGTCTTTTGACGCTTGAACAATCCGTGGCCCAAGACGACGAATCGGCAACGAAGACGGGTCGGCTTTATCCTTGGATTAGCATTATACTTATCCCTGTGTTGGCTGTTGGTGCTTATCAGTATTTGGGCAGTCCCAATTTACCAGACCAACCCATTTCAGCCCGTCTTTCTCAGCCACCTGAAAACCAAGACATCAACTTGATTGTGTCGCAGATTGAAAAACATCTTGAGACCAATGGAGATGACATAAAGGGCTGGCAAGCTCTCGCTCCAATTTATCGCCGCATGAATCGCTTGGAGGACGCAGAAAATGCTTTTCGCAAATGGCTAGCGCTCGCTGGTGATGACAAGGCTTCTAAGGGGCAGGCACAGTTAGGTCTTGGGCAAGTTCTGATAGCCAAGAACGAAGGGAATGTTAGCGGTGAGACTTTTGAGGTGCTTGAGCAGGCGAGCCAAAACGCGCCCAATGATGCGACCGCATTTTTCTTTCTAGCCGTTGGTTTGACGCAACAAAATAAGACGGCAGAAGGCATCGCGGCTTGGACGGATTTGATCGAGCGGTTTGGAAGTGATAATCCACCATGGCTTGCTACAGCAAAAAACGCTTTGGCTTCCCTTAAAGCGCAAGAGCAAAACCCGACAGATGAGCAGGTTGACGCCGCAAAGCAATTGTCTTCTGTTGAGCGTAATGAATTGATTGAGGGCATGGTCTCACGACTGGCCAATCGCTTGAATGACGAACCTGATGATTTGATAGGATGGAACCGTCTCGTTCAGGCTTATATGGTGCTGGGTCGTAAAGATCAGGCAAAAGATGCGCTAAGTCGTGCTTTGGCCCATTTCTCAGGCAATGAAAGCGCGACAGATAGTTTAAACGAATCGGCAAAGGCTCAAGGGCTTTAGCTAAATAGAAAGATAGGTTTGATCGCTTATGCGTAAGGCAAAAAAGAAGAACCGACTGATTTTGATTGGCATTGCAGGCGTTGTCCTCAGTGTGGCGGTTGGGCTTGTGCTTACGGCGCTCAATGATCAAATCACTCTGTTTAAATCGCCATCAGACATTGCCCGCGAAGGCTTGGTTGAGGGGCAGAAAATTCGTATTGGTGGCTTGGTGGAAGATGGCAGTTGGGTCAAAGATGGCACCAATCACCGCTTCACCGTGACGGATACTGAAAACATCATTAAAGTACGCTATGAAGGCATTTTGCCAGACCTCTTCCGCGAGGGGCAAGGCGTGGTGCTGGATGGTGAAGCCAATGGTGAGAATATCTTTGTGGCAAAAACTGTGCTTGCCAAACATGACGAGAACTATGTGCCGAAGGAAGTCGCCGAAGCTTTGAAAGAACAAGGCGTTTGGAAAGACCCATCGGCGAAAACGAACTAAGCTTTGGACGACATGAGGACCAGATACTGTGATTGTTGAACTTGGACATTATGCGCTGATCCTCGCCCTTGTTTTGACGCTGCTGCAATCAGTGGTGCCAATATGGGGCGCGCGTATTGGTGACCAGCGGTTGATGGAAACGGCTGGGCCACTGTCCTTGATGCAGTTTTTGCTGGTTGGGCTTTCCTTTGCCATTTTGATGCATGGCTATTTGGTATCTGATTTTTCCATCAAGAATGTTTATGAAAATTCGCATACAGATAAGCCTCTGATTTTTAAGATTTCAGGCACATGGGGCAATCACGAAGGCTCCATGTTGATGTGGATTGTAATCCTATCGTTTTTTGGGGCTTTGGTCGCAGCATTCGGTCGTCATCTCCCGATAAAACTGAAAGCCAATGTGCTTGGTGTTCAAGGCTGGATTGGCGTTGCTTTCTTGATGTTCTTGATCTTCACATCAAACCCGTTTGAACGCTTGAGCCCTGCGCCTGTTGAGGGCCAAGACTTGAACCCACTGTTGCAAGACATCGGGCTCGCAATCCATCCGCCGCTCTTGTATCTAGGTTATGTCGGCTTCTCGATCACCTTCTCATTTGCGATTGCCGCTTTGCTGGAAGGCAAGCTTGATAGTGCATGGGCGCGATGGGTGCGGCCTTGGGCGTTGCTTGCTTGGATGTTCCTTACCATCGGTATTTCTATGGGCTCTTACTGGGCTTATTATGAACTTGGTTGGGGCGGCTGGTGGTTCTGGGATCCGGTTGAGAATGCCAGCTTCATGCCGTGGCTTGCGGGCACGGCGCTGTTGCATTCAGCCATCGTTGTGGAGAAGAGAAACGCACTGCGTGTGTGGACGGTTCTGCTTGCAATCCTCACTTTCTCACTCAGCCTGCTCGGCACGTTCCTTGTGCGCTCAGGTGTTTTGACGTCGGTTCATTCGTTCGCCACAGACCCAACGCGCGGTATCGTGATTTTGGGTATCTTGATTATCTTTATCGGTGGCTCGCTAGCTCTGTTTGCATGGCGTTCTTCTTCGCTCACCCAAGGCGGACTGTTTGCACCAGTTAGTCGTGAAGGGGCGTTGGTGTTGAACAACCTATTCTTGTCTGCTGCGACTTTGACGGTCCTAATCGGCACGCTCTATCCCCTTGGCTATGAAGCGGTAACGGGTGCTAAGATTTCCGTCGGTCCTCCTTTCTTCAATCTAACGATGATACCACTTACCATTCCGCTTTTACTCGCCATGCCATTTGGCCCGTTCATGACATGGAAGCGCGGTGATCTGCTAGGCGTTATGCAGCGGCTGCTTGCAGCACTCGGCCTTGCGATCCTTGCGGCCTTCATCGTTTATGTGATGACCAATGACGGCCCTGTTTTAGCACCTCTTGGTATTGCCGTTGGCGTCTGGATGATTGTTGGATCAATCTCAGAAGTTTTATGGCGGGCGAAAGCGTTTCAGGTGGATTTCAGCGAGACATTACGCCGCCTCCGTCATTTGCCGCGTGCAAGTTATGGGGCAGCGCTCGGTCATGCGGGCATGGGTGTCACCATGCTTGGCGCTGTCGCGGTGACGGCCTATGGCACTGAAGTTTTTGAAGAGGTGAAAATTGGCCAGACGATTGAGACGGCTGGTTATACAATGACTTTCAAAGCCATCCGGCCAGAGCGTCATGCAAACTACGTTCAAGACGTCGCGGTTTTTGATGTGCGTTATAATGGCAAGCTGATTGATCAGCTTGAACCAGCAAAACGCGTCTATCCAGCCCGCCAATTCCCAACAACTGAATCGAGCATTGCAACTTACGGCTTCTCGCAGCTTTATATGTCGCTTGGTGATGTGAGTGAGGATGGTACAACGGTGGTTCGGGCTTATTGGAAGCCTTATGTTACGTTAATATGGTATGGTACGATCTTGATGTTCATCGGTGGCGCTTTATCTCTTGCAGATCGAAGGTTGCGCATTGGTGTTCCAAAACGCGGGGATGCTAAAGTGGCCTCCTTGCAGGCAGCGGAGTAGGGTTGGTTATGCGGTTCCTCGTTCTTCTACTTATGACCTTTATGCTGGTTGGTCCTGTAAGAGCGGTAAACCCAGACGAAGTGCTGGCCGACCCAGCGCTAGAACTACGCGCACGAGAAATCTCGACGAAACTGCGCTGCCTTGTTTGTCAAAACCAATCAATCGACGATTCAGATGCGCAGCTTGCAAAAGACCTACGCGTGCTTGTGCGTGAGCGATTGACGGCAGGTGATGATGATGAGGCAGTGGTCGATTTTATTGTTGATCGCTACGGTGAATACGTCTTGTTGAAACCTCGCTTCGGGGGGCACACATTGTTGTTGTGGGGATCACCTTTTGGGGCTCTAATCTTCGGCCTATTGGTGTTGTTCTTTTTGAGAAAGCGCTCACAAGAGGATATTGCAGCATCTGCTGAATTATCAGACGAAGAAGAAACAGCACTCGAAGAGATTTTAAAGAAGCTCGATTAGGCTTCTGCGCTAGCTGTCATTCAAACGGATCGCCCATGCGCTCGCAATGGGGGATAATACGGCGCTGAATAACGTCATTGCACATAAGAACAAAAACGGCGTTTTGAAATTAACCGCTGCATCAATCCCAATTTGACTACCTGCAACACTTGCCGCAACGCCGAAGATCACGACGGGTATCGTAAGTGGCAAGATCAAGATTGGCAGAAGCAGCCCACCACGACGAAGCCCAACGGTTAAGCCTGCACCAATCGCTCCTAAGAAGGTAAGCGCAGGTGTTCCAACCAGTAATGTGCCAGCAATCGAGGCCATGCCCGCAACTTCCATGTTAAGCAAAAGCCCAAACAATGGGGCAGCAACAACGAGGGGTAAGACGCTGACAGTCCAATGGGCGATGCACTTTACAAACACAATCATTTCCAGTGACTGATGGCTCAGGCGCAAAGCATCAAGCGTTCCGTCTTCTTGATCAATTTTGAATAGACGATCAAGCCCGAGCAATGTTGAAAGCAACGCGCCGATCCACAAAATCGCAGGCCCAATTTTCGCAAGCAGTGGTAGGTCCGGCCCAATGGCAAATGGGATCATGGTGACAAGCGATAGAAAGAAGATGACGCCGGTTAGCATGCCGCCGCCGGATGTCATGGCAAGGCGCGTTTCAAAGCGATAGAGAGTCCAAAGCGCCATTAGCTTTGCCCTCCTTGATATTCGCCCAACTGAACGGTTTTAACGCTCACTTTAGGGGTATCAATTTGCAAGGGAAGGTGGGTCGCGGCAAGCACGATGCCGCCGGATTTTGCATGATTTGAAATCAAGTCCCCCACCAATTTATCCGCACTTGCATCAAGGGCAGCTGTCGGTTCATCAAGCAGCCAAATTGCGCGGCGATCAACCAATAGACGGGCGAAGGCAACGCGCCGTTTTTGTCCAGCGGATAAAACGCCGACAGGAAGATCTGCCAAATGAGGAAGGGCGACTTGTTCAAGCGCTTGGTTTGGCGATAGGCCTTGATCTATGGAAAACTGGTGCCAAAAGGTCAAATTCTCCGAGACACTCAATCCTTCTTTCAAGGCATTTTGGTGCGAGAGAAAATGAGCGTGATCTTCGATTGCTAAATCAGTCTCCTCATCTGAGGTCAAAACCACTTCGCCCTCATAAGCAGGCGCTAACCCTGCGATAATGCGCAGAAGGCTTGATTTTCCAATCCCGTTCGGGCCCTTTATTTCCACGATCTCACCCCCCGTCGCTTCGAGCGAAAACCCTTCAAACAAAAGCTTGTCGCCACGCACACAGGCGAGGTTTTTTAATGTGAGTGTCAAAGAGAGGTGGTGGTTTTGCGGCATTGAAAAATAGGGGATTTTCTTTTTTGGTGCGTGGCTATAACGTTGCTTCTTCTAACCATACTATGGCGTAAATGCAAAATGAGCTCCAAACCCAAAGATGATCCAGAAACAGCCATGATGGCGATCGTTGATTATAACGGTATTTTGCGTGGCAAGCGTTTGACGGGCGACTATATCAAATCCTCCATCAAAGACGGCGTTCGTATGCCGCTTTCCATTGTCGGTGTGGATATTTGGGGCAATGACATCGAGAATAGTGCGCAGGTGTTCGATAATGGTGATGCGGATGGCTATTTTCGCCCAACAGATCGCGGCACATTACTTCAGAGTTGGTTTGATGAACCGACCAGCCTGATCCCAATCATGATGGTGGAAGAGGGTGGAACCCCCAATGGGGTTTGCCCGCGTGGTGCCCTTGCGAAGATTGAGGCAGAATATGCTGCAAAAGGCCTGTCGGTTGTCTCAGCGACAGAGCTTGAATTTCATCTGGTAAAACGTAATGACGGAGCGTTCCAACCTGATGGTGATGGCCGCTTGAAAACGAGTGCCGCCGTTGAATGCATTGATGCGATGCAGGAGAAGGAAGCGTTCTTCAAGGAAGTCTATGAGACCGCGGATGCTTGGGGTGTTGGTCTTGGTGCTGCAATCTCTGAGGCCAGTCCTGGGCAATATGAGATCAATCTGAAACACCAACCAGGTGCTGTGAAAATTGCCGACAATACGTATTTCTTAAAACGCATCATCAAAGGCGTTGCAGTAAAACACGGTTTGGAAGCAACCTTTATGGCCAAGCCATTTGGCGATGGCGCAGGCAATGGGTTGCATGTGCATTTCAGTGTGTTGGATGCTGATGGCAATAATATTTTTGACAATGGTGGCGACGAGGGAACACCTGTCATGCGCCATGCTTTGGCTGGGCTAGAAATGTTTATGCAAAGCCATATGCTTTTGTTTGCCCCTCACGCAAACTCTTACCGTCGGTTCTTACCTGGCAGTTTTGCGCCAACGAAAATAGTTTGGGGATATGATAACCGCCTCACGGCACTGCGAGTTCCCAATTCACCGCCAAAAGCCCGCCGTATAGAACACCGCGTCGCGGGTGCAGATGCGAACCCTTACATGGTTTTAGCAGCCATAATGGGTGCTGCGCTTTATGGGATGAATGAGGAATTGGTGCCAAGTGAACCGGTGGTTGGTAACGCTTATGATGCAGACCGTTCGGAACTTCCATTGAACTGGGTGCAGGCCGTGAGTGCCTTCAAGATGTTTGATAAAAATAACGTACTTTTTGATCCACGTTTGATGCGCATGGTGGTGGCGTGCAAAGAGCAAGAGCAGGTTATCTTTGGTGCACAGATTTCTAAATTCGAATACGAAACTTATGTGGAGACTGTTTGATAGCACTGTATATTTTTCAGGCTTTCCCAAGTGTCGTAAATGTTTATAGTGAAAGATCAATTTTGACTGCACCGGGGAGAAAGTCGTGAAAAGCAAAATTTTATTGGGCAGTGTCGCAACTGCGATGTTCTTTTCTTACTCAGCGTTAGCTGCTGATGAGAAAGTTTTGAATATATATAATTGGTCGGATTATATTGCTGAAGAGACAATAAAAAAATTCGAAACTGAAACAGGCATTAAAGTCAATTATGACGTGTTTGATTCAAACGAAGTTTTGGAAGCAAAGCTTCTTGCTGGCAGCACTGGTTATGATGTTGTTGTGCCAAGCTCTAGCTTTCTAGCGCGTCAAATTAAAGCCGGTGTTTTCCAAAAGCTTGATAAGAGCAAGTTGCCGAACTGGAAAAATTTAGACCCTGAAATTGCAGCGCGCGTGGCTCTACACGATCCAAACAACGAGCATGCAATTACCTATATGTGGGGCACAGTTGGCATTGGCTACAACACAAAATTGATCGCTGAACGTATGGCAGACGCGCCGACGGATAGCTGGGATTTGGTGTTGAAACCAGATGTTGTATCTAAGTTTGCTGATTGCGGTGTTTCCTTTTTGGATGCGCCAGATGATGTGCTTCAAAGTGTGAAAGATGCGCTTGATCTTGATCCAAACTCTGAAGACAAAGCTGATCTTGAAAAAGCTCAAGCAGCACTGGAAGCAGTCCGCCCAAGCATTCGTTATTTCCATTCAAGTCAGTATATTTCCGATCTAGCAAACGGCGACACATGTATCGCTGTCGGTTGGTCTGGCGATGTTTTCCAAGCGCGTGACCGTGCGGCGGAAGCTGATAAAGGTGTTGAAATAGGTTATACAATTCCTAAAGAAGGCACGTTGATCTGGTTTGACATGATGGCAATTCCAACGGATGCCAAGCATGTTGATAATGCGCACAAGTTCCTCGACTTTATCATGCGCCCAGACATCATTGCTGAGATTTCAGACTACGTTTATTATGCGAATGGCAACTCAGCATCGTTCGATCTGATCGACAAAGACGTAACAGGCGATCCTGCAATCTACCCATCAGACGAAGTGAAGAATAAGCTCACAGCTGCGGCGGTTCGTTCCGCTCGTTATGAGCGTTCACAAACACGTGCATGGACTAAAATCAAAACTGGCCAGTAAGTTAGTTTGAAAGGGCGGCACTTTTTAAAATGCCGCCTTTTTTAAAGGTGAGGGTAAAATGGAACAGCAGTTGGGCCAGTATACGCTAAACAAACCTTGGACTGATCCAAGTGCTACCCCCTTTATTCGAATACAAAATGTCACCAAAAATTATGGCGCCTTTACTGCTGTCGACAATATCAGTTTGGATATTTATCAGGGCGAGCTCTTCTGTTTGTTAGGCGGTTCTGGCTGCGGCAAGTCTACGCTTTTGCGGATGTTGTCTGGCTTTGAAGACATAACAGGCGGCACTGTTGAAATTGACGGACAAGACATGACAGGCGTGCCACCCTATGAGCGCCCTGTGAATATGATGTTCCAGTCTTACGCGTTGTTTCCGCACATGAGTGTTATGAATAACATTGCCTACGGCTTGAAGCGTGATGGCATGGCGAAGGCTGAGATCAACACCCGCGTAGAAGAGATGCTGAGACTCGTTCAGCTTGAGGAATTTGCCAAAAGAAAACCACATCAGCTTTCTGGCGGTCAACGTCAGCGTGTTGCTCTTGCGCGAGCTTTGGCGAAGAAACCGAAGCTCCTGTTGCTTGATGAGCCGCTTGGTGCGTTAGACAAAAAACTGCGCGAAGAAACACAATTTGAACTGGTCAACATTCAAGAAGAATTGGGCGTTACATTCGTCGTTGTAACCCACGACCAAGAAGAGGCGATGACGCTTTCTACCCGTATTGGTGTGATGGATAAGGGCCGCATCATTCAGGTGGGTGAGCCGCGCGATATTTATGAATATCCACAAAGCCGCTTCGTTGCAGATTTCGTAGGGTCGGTGAACTTGTTTGAGGGTGTGATTTCAACCGACAATGAAAAAGCAACAGGCGTTCGCTCCCCTGAAGCGGAGAGTGAATTGCGGGTTGGGCATTCAATTTCCTGCGTGCTTAATCAAAAGGTCGCCTTTGCTGTGCGCCCAGAGAAAATCAAAATCAGCCGCACGAAGCCCAAGCAGAAGCATAATGTTTGCGCAGGCAAAGTCGACGACATCGCCTATCTGGGGGGGCAGTCAGTCTATCTGATCAAGCTTGCATCGGGTAAAATGCTGCGAGTGACAACACCCAATACCGACCGACGCCAAGATGCGATCACATGGGAAGAAGATGTATACGTCAGTTGGGACGATAGCGCTGGCGTGGTGCTTGTCTCATGAGCATGGCTGATGATGCTGGAACGGCAAGACTGGGGCGAGGGCGGTTCATCCCGTCAGGCCGCACTCTGGTTGTCTTGGTGCCGCTCATCTGGTTGTTCGTCTTTTTCATCTTACCGCTGTTTCTTGTTCTGAAAATTTCTGTCTCAGAGGCAGCGCTTGCGCGGCCTCCCTATCTCCCATTGTTTGAATGGTCCGATGATAATTTCCTGAAATTCACCCTCAATTTTGGCAACTACGCTTATCTGATCGAGGACAGCCTTTATTATAAAGCCTATCTTGAGAGCGTAACGATTGCTTTCTTCTCCACGCTCATCTGCCTGTTGATCGGCTACCCGATGGCCTATTATATCGCGAAGCAAGAGGGGGCTTTTCGGGCGATCTTGTTGCTGATGATCATCTTGCCTTTTTGGACGTCATTCCTGCTGCGGGTTTATGCGTGGATCGGAATTTTAAAGCCGAAGGGTATTTTGAGTTCAGCGCTTTTGTCCCTTGGTATCATCGATGAACCTTTGCAGCTTTTGCAAACCGATTTTGCGACGTATCTCGGCATCGTCTACACCTACCTACCGTTCATGATTTTGCCGCTTTATGCGAACCTTGCAAAACTCGATGGCACCTTGTTGGAAGCCGCTGCCGATCTTGGGTCGCGACCTGTTAAGGCGTTTCTCACGGTAACGCTTCCTCTGTCCATCCCGGGCATCATGGCAGGCTCGCTGCTTGTGTTTATTCCCGCCGTTGGTGAGTTTGTTATTCCAGCGCTCCTTGGTGGACCAGATACATTGATGATTGGCCGTGTCTTGTGGGATGAATTCTTCTCCAACCGCGATTGGCCTGTTGCTTCTGCCGTGGCTGTTGTGATGCTGCTCCTCATTGTGTTGCCAACGATGTTCCTTCGCGCACAACAAAAAGAGGAGGCATAGCGATGCAACGTCGATCTAGTTCCCTCCTCATTGCAGTCACACTGGGTTTTGCGTTTTTATATGGGCCGATTGTGTGGCTTGTTGTTTACTCATTTAATGAATCGCGCCTTGCAACAGTCTGGTCTGGTTTTTCAGTGAAATGGTATGGGGCGTTGCTGGAGAATGAGCAGATACTCAATGCTGCCTATCTTTCCTTGGAAATCGCCTTCATCAGCGCAAGCCTTGCTCTCGTGCTTGGAACATTGGCAGCCTTCGCACTCGTTCGTTTCAAAAAGTTTCGCGGGCGCTTGACCTTGTCAGGTGCGGTGACCGCACCGCTCGTTATGCCAGAAGTGATTACGGGCCTCTCATTGCTCTTGCTTTTCATCGCGATGGAAGCCGCATTTGGCTGGCCCGCAGGACGCGGTAAATCGACGATCATCATCGCTCACACCACCTTCGCCATGGCCTATATTGCGGTTGTTGTGCAATCACGTTTGGTGTCGGTTGACCGTTCCATCGAAGAAGCCGCGATGGATCTTGGCGCACGACCAGCAAGAGTGTTTTGGGATATAACATTGCCAACCATTATGCCTGCCATGATATCTGGTTGGTTGCTCGCTTTCACCCTATCGCTCGATGATCTGGTTATTGCAAGTTTCGTTTCTGGCCCTTCTTCGTCCACTTTGCCAATTGTAATCTTCTCAAAGGTTCGCCTTGGTGTTACACCCGAAATCAACGCGGTTGCAACGCTGCTCATTGGTGCCGTAGCGCTTGGCGTTATTGTTGCTGGTGTGTTGATGTGGCGGCAAGAAAAACGATTGAAATTGGCTCAAAGTCAGGCTTAGACGCATGAAAAAAATTGGTATCCTAATAACAGGCCACGTGCGTGAAGAACTCGTCGAGGCCTATGGCGAGTATGGCGGTTTTTTCGAACGGCTGATTGGCTCTGACGGATTCGAATTTCAAGACTATTTTGTCGTTGATCAAAAGTTCCCCTCAAACGTCAATGAATGCGATGCCTATGTCCTAAGCGGATCAGCGCATGGTGCCTATGAAGATCATGCTTTCATTCCAGCTTTAGAAGAGTTTATTCGCGACGCCTATGCTGCGAATGTTCCGCTTGTGGGTATTTGCTTCGGGCATCAGGTAATGGCGCAAGCACTCGGTGGCAAGGTGGTGAAGTTTGACGGCGGATGGGGGCTTGGCGTTCATGATTATGAGATTGATCTCGGTAATGGACCAGAACCAATCCGCATTAATGCTGTGCACCAAGACCAAGTGGTTGAACTACCAAACGATGCAAAAGTGATCGGGTCGTCGCCGTTTTGCGAAAATGCGGCAATTAGCTACCAAGGCAAAGCAATCAGCTTCCAACCACACCCAGAATTTAATGCCGATTTCATGAGTGATCTCATTGAGGTTCGTCGCGGTTTGACTTTTAGTGATGAGCTATCAAATGACGCGATCGAAACCCTTAGCACCTCGGTCGATAACGACCGCATTGCTGCCTATATTCGCGACTTTTTGAAAGCTTAAACAGAGATACTTGCAAATTCCTCGTTCTCACTTAACCTGTGTCCTATCAGCTGTTGGGAGGACAGATGAGGAAGTTGCGTTTCATACTACCTATATTCGCCTTGTTGGGTGCGACTACAGCTCATGCCAATGATGCTGAAATTGCGGCTGGTAAGAAGACCGCTGGCCAGCATTGCACGCGTTGCCATGTGGTGGGAGACATCAATCCCAAGGGCGGTATTTCGTCGACACCGTCGTTTCAACTCATGGTCAATGAGCTGGATGATTGGCGCGAGCGCTTCCAAACCTTCCACGTGCGCAGGCCGCATCCTTCTGTGGTGCGGATTGAAGGTTTTGATTATCCTCAAGATCCTCCAACAACAGTGCTTATCTTTTTGACAATTGATGATATTGATCCCTTAGTCGCTTACGCTGAAACATTGAAGAAAGACTAGATCAAGCACGATGAACTACGGCGTAACTCTTCGGACTAAACGACATGGCTGACATCATTGCAGCACTCAGTCACGCATTCTGGCTTTTGGTCAGTTTCGATGCGGATTTAATGGAAATCGTCTGGCGCTCCCTGCAAGTGACAATTACTGCTGTGGTGATCGCGTCTTTAATCGGTCTTCCCTTTGGTGCGTGGATTGCTGTGCGCCGCTTTCGCTTTCGCCGCTATGTCATTGCCATCATCAACGCTTTCATGGGCTTGCCGCCGGTTGTTGTAGGCCTCGTGGTTTATATCTTGCTGTCGCGCTCTGGTCCGTTTGGTGTGTTGGACTTATTGTTCACCCCAACAGCAATGGTGATTGCTCAGGTTATCATTATTCTTCCGATCCTCATTTCAATCACTCACCAATCCATCCGCGATCTATGGGCGAATTATCATGATTTGCTGATCTCCATCGGCACAAGCCGTTGGCAGCGCGTAATCACCTTATTGTTTGATGCCCGTCGCGCTTTGCTAACAGCAGTGCTTGCAGGCTTTGGGCGGGCAATTGGTGAGGTTGGTGCGATTATGATTGTTGGCGGTAACATTGATCATGTAACTCGCGTGCTCACGACCGCTATCGCGCTTGAAACAGGGAAGGGCGATTTCTCGCTCGCCTTAGCGCTGGGCATCGTCTTGATCATGATCGCTGTCGTGCTGAACCTTTTGATCCACACTGTCTCTAAAACAGAACGGGAGGGAACATGGTGAGCACACTCCTTCCCATCCGCCTTGAAGAGGCTGTCGTTTCAAAACGCTCGAAAGTTTTGGTTGGGCCTGTTTCCACCACCATTGATGCTGGCGGGCCGACAATGATCATCGGTCCTAATGGCGCTGGTAAGACGACCTTGCTACGGCTTATCCATGGGCTGGAAAGAGCACGACAAGGGCGTGTGGCTTTTGCCGTCGATGATATTCAGCAGGTGCGTAGCAAGCAGAGTTTCGTGTTTCAAAAACCAATCATGCTGAGGCGTTCGGCTTTAGATAATGTGATCTACCCGCTGTCGCTTCGCGGTGTTGCGCGTGATGAAGCGAGACAAAGCGCTCTGGCGATGATTGAACGAGTTGGCTTGAAGGGCAGCGAGACAACACGGGCGACGTTTCTTTCTGGCGGCGAAGCACAAAAGCTCGCCATTGCCCGCGCCTTGGTGACGAAGCCTGATCTGCTCTTGCTCGACGAACCGACGGCCAGCCTTGATGCACAGGCAATGCGCGATATTGAAGCGTTGATCCAGCAAGCTGTTCTTGATGGTGTTGAAATTATCATGACCACCCATGATATGGGGCAAGCCAGACGATTGGCGAAGAATATTATTTTCCTACATGAGGCTCGACTGCTTGAAAATACTGAGGCAAACTCCTTCTGGAAGAAACCGCAAAGCGATGAAGCGCGACGGTTTGTTGAAGGAGAAATTGTGTAATGCGTATGCTTGCTTGGGTGTTGTCGCTCAGCTTCTTTTGGATGAGTTCTTTTGCAAACGCAGCTGACACGATGCGCCTTGCTGTAACGACATCTTTTCATAATTCTGGCCTGTCAGATGTGCTTCTACCTGCGATCAAGAAAGACACGGGGCTTGACGTGCATCTGCTTGTGGTTGGCACAGGACAAGCCTTGAAGCTTGGCCGCCAAGGTGATGTGGATGCGGTTCTGGTTCATTCTAAAAAGGCTGAAGAGCTTTTCATTGAAGAAGGTTTTGGAACGCGCCGCACCGAGATTATGTACAATGATTTCGTCTTCATCGGACCAAAGGACGATCCGGCGAAACTAGCTGATGGCAAAAACGCCCATACAGCCCTCAAGAATATCGCGACCACAAAATCACCCTTCGTCTCTCGCGGCGATGAAAGCGGTACCCACAAACGTGAAATCTCACTTTGGAAAGCGGCAGGCTTTGATACTGCGGCTCATGATAGTTCCTGGTACCGCGAAGTTGGTGCTGGAATGGGGGCGGCGCTGAACATTGCAAGCGGCATGAACGCCTATATTCTGGCCGACCGTGCGTCGTGGCTGAACTTCAAAAACAAAGGCAACCTAGCTTTGTTGAATTGGGGTGATCCGAAATTATTCAACCAATATGCTTTGTTGACGCTGAACGCTGAGAAACACCCTCACATCAAATCAAGCTTGGCCAAGAAGTTGGAAGCATGGTTGGTAAGTGAGAAAGCACAAAAGCTAATCGGCACCTATCAAATTGACGGGCAGACCTTGTTTGTCCCAAACGCTAAAAAAGTGGATGCATCATGAAAGATGACGGAAATCGCGAAGAGCGTCGTGCGGCCCGTGCTGAGGGTACACTCGATACGGCTGCCTTTTTAAAGGTTGCTGATGGCTTCATTGATGTCGCCAATCGGCAAAACCAAAAGGTCAAAGCGACGGATCTTCACATGGCATTTCTTTATGCCGCCTCGCGATACAACGCTCATGTTGGCAAGAACATTGTTGAGGTTGATGATCAAGAAGCATACGTGAATGAGATGATGAAAACCTATGGTGAAATGCTTCGAAATCATCTCGCCGATCCAAACGTTTAATCTTTTGAAGCCTGCCGTGGCAATTTTTTCATGAGTGATATTGCCGTTTATGCAGGCTTATTCTCGGTCGCGTTCCTTGCCGCCACGATTTTACCTGCTCAGTCAGAACTTGGTCTTGCTGCCCTTATAATAGGGGGTGATTATTCTGTGAGTCTGCTGATATTGGCCGCAGGCCTTGGCAACACGCTTGGTGCTATCGTCAATTGGGTGCTGGGACGCGGCTTTGAACGTTTTCACGATCGAAAATGGTTTCCCGTGTCGGTTGAAGGCATGGAGCGGGCGAGCGGTTGGTATCGCAAATATGGGCGCTGGAGCTTACTGTTAAGCTGGGTGCCTGTTATCGGCGATCCTTTGACCGTGGTTGCTGGTTTCTTGCGAGAACCGCTTTGGAGCTTTGTTGCTTTGGTCGCAATTGCCAAATTCGCTCGATACCTATTGGTTGCAGCACTCGCTCTTCAATGGGTTGGCTAGTGTCTTTTGTGGCGAACAGGTAAGTTTGAAATAATAAGGCCGCTTAGAAAATAGGATCAGTGGGTGTGATAAAGGTTGCATGTGTTGGCGCTGGGTATTTTAGCCAATTTCACCATCAGGCATGGAAACGCATTGACGGCGTAGCCTTGGTTGCAGCCGTTGATCAAAATATTGATGCGGCGAAAGAGACAGGCCTTGCTGCCTATTCAGACATTAAAACGATGGTCAAAAACCATGCGCCTAATGTGGTCGATATCATCACCCCGCCTCATACGCATTATGAATTGATCCAAGAATGCGTAAGCGCTGGCGTTGATCTTCTGATTTGCCAAAAGCCTTTTTGTAGGTCGATTGAAGAAGCCGAACGGGCGGTGAACCTATGCGAAGAAGCAGGTATTCCGCTTATTATCCATGAGAACTTCCGCTTTCAACCTTGGTATCGTATCATGAAAGACGCGATGGATAAGGGGCAGGTGGGGGATGTTCATCAACTTACCTTCAAACTTCGCACAGGTGATGGCCAAGGGTGCGAGGCTTATCTTGATCGGCAGCCCTATTTCCAATCAATGGAAAAGTTCCTGATCCATGAAACAGGCGTTCATTGGGTTGATACATTTTGTTTTTTGATGGGGAAACCATCCAGCATTTACGCGGACCTTCGCCGTATGAATGACGATATTAAGGGCGAAGATGCTGGCTATTTCATCATGGAATTTGATGGTGGCAAACAGGCGCTTTTTGATGGTAATCGCCACCTTGACCACGCAAGCTGCAATTGCCGACAAACCTTTGGTGAATGTCAAATTGAGGGCACCAAAGGCACCTTGTCGCTTGATGGTGAGGGGGTGGTGCGGTTGCGAGCGTTTGGCGCGGTTGAAAGCACGGTGCTTTATCAAGGTCCAGAAACCAACGATGGGTTCGCTGGTGATTGCGTCTATACGCTGCAGCAACACGTCGTTGATGCATTTAAGGGTGCGGGCCGGTTTGAAAATACTGGCCGCGACTATCTCGCTATTTTAAAGCTCGTCGACGCGATTTATCAATCCAATGAGAGTGGACAGAAAGTCGTTCTTTGATTGCCGTTGGTTTCAAAATTTAGGCAAAAGAAAAAGCGGTATGACCGCTTTTATAGTATTTCCGGAGATTTGGCCCATTGCTTTGGCGGGGTCTTATTTTGACGTAGCGATAGAAGTCTCTAGCAACGCTTGTGATGTTGGGGCGTTATCAGCATAAGCCACACCTGCAACAAGAACGGCGGAAGCGAAAGCTGAGATCAAAAGTGTTTTCATAATCTACCTCAATGCAAAGTGAAATTTGGCGCCAATGGGCCTACTTCTCTTGTACTTAAGATGGACGCATCCTTTCACACATGCAAATCAAACAAGCGAAAGCAAAACCTCACCGTTAGTCACAGCAGCGTGATTGGTTGTTGGAGCGTTGATGTTGGATAATTTGTTTTAATAACAGACAGTTATAAGGCTAACTCTCGAACTGAAGTCTCTTGCGTAATGAGACGCGGGGGCGTTCTAGTGCCACTTCTTCTAGCTCAAAATCGCTCGCGAGTTGATCATCAGTCTCATTTTGAGCAAGCTCAACATTATCATTCGTGGTCAATTCAGGCTCAGTAACTTCGTCGTCTGCAGTCTCTTCTTGTTCGCTTGCGTCAGCTAAGTTGTCATCGCCTTCAGTATTTTCTAAGTCCGCTTCGAGGGCTTCATCAGAGGCAACTTCTTCTTCGACATCTTCTTTATCTTCGACAAAGTAACCTTTGCCAATTTGGTAAGCAGATTCGAATTTTTCCAAGATAAGCGATGGATCACCGAAATTCTCATCATAATCGCAAAGCCCGTCAATATTGGCGAGGACAGGATTGGAGCGCCATAAAAGCCGCATGGCTTTTTGTTTTAATAACGGTGGCACACCCTC
This sequence comes from Hyphomicrobiales bacterium, assembly GCA_039973685.1. Lineage (NCBI taxonomy): Bacteria > Pseudomonadati > Pseudomonadota > Alphaproteobacteria > Hyphomicrobiales > Hyphomicrobiales bacterium. The sequence continues at coordinate 30,535 of JBDWKL010000009.1, read as the reverse complement.
TTTGAAGAACGTGGAATAATCAGAATCGTAGTCGAGCGCCTCAATATCAATTGCTTCTGCTGCTTCGCGGTTGGCGGTCAATTCAGCTAGACGCGCGGTTTCTTCTTCGGCGTTTTCAGGCTCTACCAGATCAACGGGCGGCGCTAAGTGTGGATCATCTTGAACAACATCATCACCTGCCGCTATGGCCCGTTTGCGGCCGGACCAACGTGAGAAAAAACCTTTGTCATCTTCTGTCGCCATGATTGATCCTGCAAATATCCTGATTAATGGCGGGTTGGTGAAGTGAAAATTGGCTGTTTGCCGAATTTCTGATCTTCAACATTCAATTTATCCCGACGTCGCTTTTTGAATGTTTCCTCAACATGGTGCTCATTGATGAAGGCTTTGATCCATTCCAAAATACTGTCAGGCATCGGGACTTTCTCGATCAAGTCTTCAGATGTATCCATATAATCTTGAGCGTCATAAGGGGAAGCGGTCACCACATGCACACTAACTGGCCGCTCTTCGCTCTCATCATCTTCGCGCATAACCACATAGAGGTGCGGGCTTTCGCTTTCGATGTTGATTTTAAAAGCTTCCGTCTCTTTGCGGTGAAGGGTGAGCGGCAAGGTTGCGATGTGAAAATGCTCAACACCTTCATGCTTGTGCAACGACACCCAATCATTGACAGGGCCAGCACCTGGTAACACGGACACAGGCCGCAAAATCCAATCACCCCAAGGGTGCGTGGATTTTCGTTTTTCTAAGACTATACCAAGGGGAATTGATAGTTCTCGCTTCGTTAGTACGTCTTCAATGTCTTCGGTTTGATGATCGCCCATCGGTTTCCTCCCGAATGTATGTAAAGTCTAGCCTCAAATGAACCCGCTTGTCATCCTAGAATTGACAGCACTCTGATTAAATTGAGTTTTTTGGCGCGCAATGTTTGCTAAACGGTCAAAGGCGTGGTTCTCTATCGCTTCAAACAGTTTGGGAGGACTGAATGGGCGAGACGTCGCGTATATTGGTTTGTAATTGCGAAAAAACTATGGAACTTGATGGGGCAGCACTTGGTGATGCTCTGGGTGTTGGAGACCTCAAGGTTCATTCAAATTTGTGTCGGCGTGACCTAAGCGCTTTTGAGCGCGAGGCAACTGGCGAGGGCGAATTGATTATCGCCTGTACGCAGGAAGCGCCTTTGTTCGGTGAGATCATCGAGGAAGAGGGGCTTCAAGCAACACCACGGTTCGTCAACATTCGCGAACGGGCAGGCTGGAGCACGGATGAAGCGTCAACGACGCCTAAGATTGCTGCCCTCATTAAAGAAGCACTTCATAACGCAGAACCACCGCGCCTTCGTACCATTCAATCAGATGGCTTGTGCCTTGTTTATGGTCGTGGTCAAGAAGCCTTGGAAGCAGCTAAGCTTTTATCGTCGCGCCTATCTGTCACACTAATCCTTACAGATGCCAGTGATGTGGTGTTGCCCCAAACACTCGATTTTGCGATTTACAAAGGCCGAATTAAATCGGTTGCAGGCGCATTCGGCGGGTTTAAAGTGATCGTTGATGACCACGCCGCCTTGGTGCCTTCATCGCGCCACGAGCCAAGCTTCATCATGGCAAAAGACGATGTCAATTCAACATGCAGCCTTATCCTTGATGTGAGTGGCGATACGCCTCTTATGGTGGGGCACGAAAAGCGTGATGGCTATGTGCATGTCGAGCCGACCGACCAAGCAGCCTTGATGCGGGCAGTCTTCGATCTAAGCGATATGGTTGGCGAGTTCGAAAAGCCGATCTATGTGGAGTATGACGCCAATATCTGTGCCCATTCGCGCAACCAAAAAACAGGCTGCTCTAACTGTCTGGATGTATGCCCTGCAGGTGCAATCACGCCTAATGGTGAGAATGTCGAGATTGACCCACTGGTTTGCGGTGGTTGTGGTTCTTGCCATTCGGTTTGTCCAACAGGCGCGATCTCCTATAATTTCCCGACCCGTCAAGATATGGTCACACGCTTGATGACATTGAGCGAAACCTACCATAGCGCGGGTGGCACAAAGCCTGTGCTTTTGGTGCATGATGATAGTTTTGGAACGCCAATCATTGACGCGATGGCTCGGTTCTCGCGTGGGCTTCCGGCGAACACATTGCCAATGGCTGTCCATTCACCAACTGTGTTTGGCCATACAGAAATGTTGGCAGCCTTGGTGGCAGGCTTCGGTGATATCGTGTTTTTATGTGATCCACAAAAGCAAGATGAATTGTCCGGTCTTAATCTTGAAATCGAACTTGTTGAAGCAATGCTTTCAGGCCTAGAGCTAGGTGGTTCGCTGCAGTGTTCAACTGAACCTGATCCTGAGCTTTTGGAAAACCTGCTCTATGATCTTGATGCGTGCGAACGTGCACCGCATAGTTTTGTAGCGAGCGGTGAGAAGCGCAGTCTTGCCCGCATGGCCGTTGCAAAACTTGCAGAAAGCTCAAACGTTGAAGGCCCAATCGCCTTGCCTGAGCAATCGCCTTATGGCCGTGTTGCGATGAATTTGGAAGCCTGCACTTTGTGTATGGCGTGCGTTTCCACCTGTCCGGCCAATGCGTTGATGGACACACCGGGCGAACCGAAATTGCGCTTTGTTGAACAAGCCTGCGTGCAATGTTCGTTATGCGTAAAGACCTGTCCTGAAAAAGCGCTCACTCTTGAACCGCAACTTGATTTTTCAGCCGCCGCCATGCAGCCGATCACCCTAAAGGAAGAAGAGCCTTTCGAGTGTATTCGATGCGGCACACCCTTCGCGACCAAATCAACCATCAACCGCATCTCTGACCAGCTAGCAGGCAAGCACTATATGTTCGCCGACGAAAGCCGTTCAGAGCTTATCAAAATGTGCGGTGATTGCCGCGTGGAAGCCCAAGCAGAAGCAGGCGGTGATCCGTTCACTGGAGGCGAGCGTCCTCGTATTCGTACGACGCAAGATTACATTGATAGCGAAGAGCAGGGGCTATCGATGGAAGACTTCCTGATCAAGCACTAAGACACATCAAAGAGGTGGGGTAAATTACCCCGCCTTTTATCTTTGCTTGCTTGTATTATTGAGAAGCGTTGGTCCGCGATCTCAACCCTTTTGATTTTATTGAGGGGGTGTTGGGCCGCATTAGCCGCATAACCTAAACAGATATTGGACGCTGTAGAGGCGTCTTCAGCCGAGTCTTGAACGATCGCTTCCGCTTTCGTGTGACCTCGTGGTTGTGAAAAACTAACCTATTTAATTATTGGTCTAGTTTATTTACCAATTTTAGCTTATAGGATATACCAATTATAATAATCGTCATTGAATAGGAGTTATCAATGGGTCTGGCGCAGTGTCACAATCACCATGATTTTAGAACCCTTGCGCGCAAGCGTCTGCCTGGGCCGATATTCAATTATATTGATGGCGGCTCTGATGATGAAGGCACGATGCGCCGTAATACATCTTCCTTCGACGATTGTGATTTGGTTCCAAATGTCCTTCGCGGTGTGAGTGATGTTGATCTATCAGTTGAGGTGATGGGGCAAAAACTCGATATGCCTGTCTATTGCTCGCCGACGGCTCTGCAACGATTATTCCATCACCAAGGCGAGCGCGCAGTTGCGGCGGCGGCTGAAAAACACGGCACCATGTTTGGCGTCTCCTCTCTTGGTACGGTGAGTATGGAAGAACTGCGTAAAAAGCACGCCAATCCACAAGTCTATCAATTCTATTTCCACAAAGATCGCGGCCTTAACTCAGCAATGATGCAGCGGGCGAAAGAGGCGGGCATTGAGGTGATGATGCTGACGGTGGATTCGATTACAGGCGGAAACCGTGAGCGTGATCTGCGCACTGGTTTTTCCATCCCCTTCCGCCTCACACTCGGCGGCCTTGCCCAGTTTGCAATGAAGCCTATGTGGGGCATCAACTACGTGACCCATGAGCGGTTCCGATTGCCGCAATTGGACGAACATGTCGACATGGGTGGTGGAGCAATGTCTATCGGGCGCTACTTCACCGATATGCTTGACCCATCAATGAATTGGGATGACGTTGCCAAAATGGTTGCAGAATGGGACGGACAATTTTGCCTTAAAGGTATTATGAGCGTTGAAGATGCAAAGCGTGCTGCAGACATTGGATGCACGGGCATTATCCTCTCAAATCATGGAGGGCGACAACTCGATGGATCACGCACGGCCTTTGATCAATTGAGTGAGATCGTCGACGCCGTTGGCGATAAGCTTGATGTGATTATCGACGGCGGTATCCAGCGTGGCACCCATGTTCTCAAAGCGCTTGCTCTAGGGGCGAAAGCCGTCGGTGTTGGGCGCTATTATCTTTATCCACTTGCAGCCGCCGGACAGCCTGGTGTGGATCGCGCCCTTGGCCTTATGCGTGCGGAATTGGAACGCGATATGCGGTTGATGGGGTGTTCTGAGGTTTCTGAATTGAACCAAAGCCATGTGAAGATAAGGCGATAGGTCGCATATTCGCTCAATGCATGGTTTGGCAATTTTGCTATTAGATGCCGTTTGTGTGGAGCAGATTATAACAACCTTTCAAAAGCACGTGAGAACAGGCTTCTTGCCCCTAGACAAGTTTTGATACCAGCCCACTATGGAATGAGGAGAAACCAAAACTAGGAGGATAATAAGGATGATTAATCGTCGAATTATTTTGAAGGCAGGACTTGTTGGTACTACTGCACCTGTCATCTTGAATACGATTAGTGCGCAAGCAGGAGAAAAGGCTGGTCTAAATGGCCCACTTGCTGGCACTGTCTTTTTTACATCTGAAAACCCAGGACGCTGGGCTGGAAAAGAAAAAGGGCACGCACCTACGATTGAACGCACGGCGTCAAATATTGAAATCGTAACGGGTCATGAAATGCGTGGCTTTGAACACTACATCGTCAAGCATCAATTGTTGGATGAAAATTTCCAGCTGGTCGATGAAAAGCTATTCGATCCAGACAAAGACGCACCAATTACTCAACACAGCCTCAAAGGCCAAAGCGGTCAACTTTATGCCCTGTCCATGTGTAACTTACACGATGTATGGATCACTGGCTTCAAGGTATAGGCCCCGTTTAATCGATAATAAAAGCCCCGATATCATGTCGGGGCTTTTTTGTTTATCAGCTTTGCAACTGTAACGTTTGATAGCCTTCTAAATGGCTGATCCAGCGCGTTTAAAATGGGCGTATTAAGATGGGTTCTGCACGTTACAAAGCGATGTTGCGCGTTGTGAGAAGGCTGCTGCCTGTTTTTCGCTGATCACGCCGTCTTCTTGCATTTGTGCTACATGGCCGAGGCGCTCGTCGAGGCAGGCGGCTAGTTCTGGGTTCGCTTCTGATACGCGCCCGCCGTTTGTTGCTTGCGAGGCTTGCACAGCGTTATCGTTTGACGATGAACTTCCAAGTGCCATCACTTCTTCATTCCAGTGGGTTACGATAAACCCGAGACAGACCACGCCGATCAAACCGATTATAAATCGCGCAGGTATGCCATGAAGGAACCGTTCGTCATTTGCCGTTGTCATTTGCTCTCTCCCTGTAGGCTGAGTGTCTCAGCTGTTCGCCTTTCGCACCGGTAGATTGGTCAAAAGGTTTTGTGGTTTTAATTTAACCTCATTATTGCTGTCCATCGCAAGCCCTAGATAAACGGGCTTATCGCCAAGGCGTTTATCTGCGTCGTTACGATTTAGAAATGTGAGGCTGAATAGTCCTGCGAGTTTCGTGGTCGTCGGGTCAAACTCGATCTCGCCTTGATAAAGCTTATTGAGATAATCATTGGCCGCAGCGTCCAGCCCAACATGCCAACGCCATGCATCATCCTTGATGGTTTGCATGGCCTGCACCCGCACGCGGATTTTGAAGAAGTGGCCGACCCACTTCTCAATCACCCGTGCAAAGGCGTCATTGGCGGGTTCTGTAAAGCGGAAATCGATCGCTGTATCGAAACGGTCAGAACGCTCTTTATAGGTGTCCTTGTTTTCCTCGCTTAAAATATCGAGCGACACATCGCGCAAGGGCGTTCCACTTTCTGCAATCAGCGCGCCCAATCCACCAAGACCACCGTCTTTCTGGCGCATGTCGAGGATTTCGCTGTCGGCAAACATCAGTTGGCCATCGTCAGTGGTGACTTTTTGATCGCGGAAGAAAAGTTCGGCAGCACGTAGCTGCATTGGATCGTGTGTGCCATCCATGACATTGCGCATGATCAGATGGGTCAGTTGATCAATGAAAATCGGCGGGATGGTGATGTTCTCACCGCTATTAAACAGCGCGCTATAAGCTGCTTCAATAGAACCGTGCTTGATGAGAAAATCACGATAGCCCAGAATGACGCGGTAGTTTTCTTGTGCCGCTGCATCTTTGATGGTGGCAATGTCTTCATCGCTGACCGTCATAAACGGATCACTCATCAAGGCTTCGAACACGCGGTGCTCATCCGCACAGGATTCGTCAATTGGGTGAATTTCTGGCCGCGTGTAATAAGCACGCAGCAAGTCGGCGGTGACTTCTAGCCAGCCATCGGCATTTTTGTTGACGAGATGAAAACCCGCTGATTTCCAGAAGTCTTGTGTGGTGTCAGCTTGATCATTCATCTTCGACGATCTCCCAAATCTTCGTGTGGATCGGCTCGGATGGTGGCGTAACGGTTCTAAATTCTTCGCGCATATCGCCGTTGTCATCAAAAAAACGACGGACAGTAAACACGGTGTTGATTGGGTGTTCCGCACATAGGGATTCAATGTACTCAATCTCGTGGCCAGCAACAGGCAAAGCGACATTGGTCGATGGTGCGCCATAGCTTTCATGAAAATGTTGAGCGAGCTTTTCGGTCAGTTCTGTTTTCTGATCAGCTTCAATCTCAGCCACTGTTGCAAAGGTTGCACGACCAAAATTTTCCAGTGACAGAAAGCCGTTTGAAAAAGCTTGTTTCAGTTTGCCCTTGATCTCATCTTCTTCAAGCCGTGAAAAAGCGAAGGCACCGGAAATTGCCCATTCGTCCGTACCAGCAGGATGCTCGTAAACGTTGCCGTCGGTCTGGTCAAAATGGATGGTCTTTAACATCTTCATGGCAGATGCGCCTCAAGGCTGGTGTTGAGCACATCGATGGCTTTTATCACAGCACTGCCACCTGCTTCTTTTTTCAAGATCAAATTGGCATGCTCATCTAACCCCAGAAAGCTCCCGTTCTCACCGCCAACTGAGAGGGCATGACCTTGTTCCATTCGGCCATCAAGTTGGGTGAGAATGGGCTGCATGCCTTCTTCTTCCCATGTGTGGATCCATGTCATGAAATGGCGGGCCATTGAATCGAGTACTTGAAGCGCGTCAAGATCGCCACAGCCTTCGTCCCATAAAGTGGTTTGGCTTTCATCAAGGCCTGGATCAATATTATCCGCTGTTGGTCGGACTTTGAGATTGATGGCGAGCACCATGAAAACGGGCGAACCGTCTTGGTCACGTTCGCTGAAGATCGCGTCAACTTTGCCAATCAAGGCGCCGTTTGCCAGCACCTTGTTGGGCCAATGATACGTGATGGCGATTTCTGGCGGTGCGATGGCACCCACCGCGTCACCAATGGCCACCATCTTGGTGAACACCATCGACAATGCTTCTTCGCGTGAAACCTCAGGTTCCAACACGATGGCGCAATCAAGGGTATCTTCATCGCGTACCCACAAAATGTCACCGGCGCTGTATTTACCTTTTACAGCACCGCCAACTGCTTTGCGGGCAGGGCTTTGATCGGCCTTTAATTCGTGGCCGCTCATCATGGGTGGGAATTGTGGGGTCATTAATCAGCCAAGCTCAATGTTGCCATCGACCACATGATTTAGGTCTGTGCCTTCTGCGGTGAGGACAACTTTCACTTTCAAATTTGATTGTCCAGCAAGATTGCTGTCGCGCACGATGCGTTCAATTTCTTGCTGTGATGTCACACCGACTTGCTTGAGAAATTTGCGCATCGACATGTTGAATGTTTCTTCTGACATAGTGTTCTTTCTTTGGGACCAAGCCCTAGTTACCCAACCGAACAGAACCGTTTTGCGAAACATGTGTTTCACCAGCGGTTTGGCTGAATGTTGCATTGAAGAGTGAGCCGCCAACAAAGGCGACGATGACCATAATGACGATACCGCCAATAATAGATTTCATTGTTTTGTATCTCCCTGTTTTACAGCACCCTGTGGTGCTGTTGCTTTCTTTAAAAACTCTACCAGTTCGTCGCGTCTTTCAATCGATTTTAATCGTTGAACAGGCATTTTTGTCCCAGGTATCATCACATCAGGCCCATCATCGAACAATTGTGCGATGGTTTTGGCATTCCAGATGATATTTGACGCGATAATAGCCTTTGAAAAAGTGTATCCGTCCAAGGTGCCAGCCTTGCGGCCAAAGACGTCATAGAGCGTCGGCCCCGCGCGGTTCGCGCCATCAGGCGTTAAAGTGTGACAGACAGAGCATTTTCGCTGAAACTCTAATTGGCCTTCGCTCTCAGCATTGGATAATTGAAAACGGCGCGGGAATTTGCTTTTGACAGGCTTCAGTTTTGCGCCTTTGCCAAGCGGGTGCCAGCTGGCAAAATCATCCAATCCCACCAGATAAAGCGCATCGTTGTTACCAGTGAAGGCAATGCCCCATATAGGGCCGAATGATCCTGCTGCGTCGCGTTTTTGGGTGAGGGTTGTCGTGTCATATAGGTTGACGAAACCAGCGCCATTGCCACTTGCCAAGGTCTTGCCATCTGGTGACAAGGTGAGGGCGAGGACGGGGCGGTCGAATTTTGAAAGCTCTTTTTTCAGCGTGCCCGTTTTTGCGTCGACAGCACTAACAGTGCCATCTAAGCCGCCGAAGAAGAGCGTGTTGTCAGGGGCTGCGGCAATGACGTTGATGCCCCAACCGTGGTTATAGACCTGATCGATAAGCGCACCATCATCAGAACGCCATGCCCGCACGGTGCCATCATATGAACCAGTGTAAACCGTTTTGCTGTCTGTTGAGAATGTGACAGAATTAACGTTGCCGCGATGGCCTTCAAGTTTCGCGATTTCTTTGCGCGCTTTTATATCAAACAAGCGGGCGGTGCCGTCCCAACGTGCAATTGCCGCCATCTTGCCATCTGGTGACGTGGCTGCATCGAGAACTTTGACCGGCGTGTCGGCCATCTTTTCTAAAAGTTCGCCCGTCTCACTGTTCCAAATAGCAAAGCTACCGTCATCTGATACGGAGACGATTTCGTTTGAGCCAGATACGAAGACGGCATCATTGACGGCAGCATCGTGGCCTGAAAGGCGGTGGCGTATTTTCGCGCCGTGGGGTGATAAATCCCAAACGATAATCCCATAATCAAATGAAGCGGTGAGGGCGGTTTTGCCGTCATCAGACACGGCAATGGAACGGATTGGTCCGCCGTGGCCTTCTAACTTGTCAGGAAATGGGTTGGCTTTTGCAACACTTGGTGCAAGCACAGTTAAAAGCGCGACAGCAAAGGCCGCGCTTTTAAATTTTAGTAACTGGTGATCCACAACGCCCATGACGCGATCACTCGTTTCATTCCGCCGCTTGGACTGCGCGGTCAGATTTTGCATCTTCTTCCTCAACCCAAAGGCTGTGGTGTTCAGACGCCCATGTGCGGTCAACATCACCTGTTGTCATGGCAGCAGCAGCGCCTTCCATACCGATGGAGCCGATATAGATGTGCGCGATGATGATGCAGGTCATGATAACTGACATGATGCCGTGCCATAGCTGAGCCAATTGCTGTTCTTGCAAGGGGGACAAAGCGGTTGGCAATTCGCTACCGAATATTGAATTCACGACGCCAAATGTGGAGGCGAAATGTTCGGTTGTGAAGGGGAACAAGAGTGTCCAACCAGAAAGTGACAAGGACAGACCGCCCAAGATCACCACCCAGAAAATCACCTTCTGTCCAGCATTGAATTTTTTAGCTGGTGGATGTCCACCGCCCAAAATGCCGCCCCCGCGCAGGAACCACATAAGGTCACGTGGGTGAGGGATGTTGTAGGCAATCCAGGCGATCGCAACCCAAATGAGAGCCAACATGAAGGAGAAGGCCACGTAATTGTGGATCAGTTTTCCAAATATGGTGATGGATGCAAAGGCTTCTTTGCCAATCAGCGGCAAGAGTAAGTCTTTACCGTAGACCAAGTTTAATCCCGTTAGCGCCAAAATGATAAAGCTTGAAGCAAGCAGCCAATGGCCGAGGCGTTCGATCAATTTGAAGCGTGAGATGGTTTCGCCAGTCGGGCCGCCATGTCCAATGCGGATGCGCCCTCGGATCGCGAAGAACAAACATAAAATGCCGATGGTTCCAAGAATGCCCCAAGCTGAATAGGTGGGGTAAGATCCGTTTTTAATGATCCGCCATTCTTGGCCGTTGGTTTGAATGGCAACACCAGCATTTGGGTCTTTGTTTTGGGTTGTAAGCTTTTCGCCACCCTTGAGTGCTCGCCATAATTCTGAATCTGACGTTGCACCAGAAGAGCCACCCGGCACATTGCCTGCCACAGGGCTTTCAGCTGTTTGCGCGTGGCTCATTGTGGGTGCAAGCAAAAGCGCACCAATGAAAAGCACTGACGCCATTAGCCATAAAATAGCCATCCACTGGCCGACAGAACGCTGCTTCACGGCAGCACGCGGTGCACGGTTTTTGTGTGTATTCAAATTGGTATCGTAAGGCACGGATACACTCCCTATTGCGTTGTCTTTTATTTTAAGACTGACGCTTGAAATCTTTTAAAGACGCGCTTTTTGCAGCGCTTGTCGATTTTAGCAAAAAGGCGGCTTTTCTGGAACGAAAAGCCGCCTCTTAGGTGTCAAATCAACAGCTTAAGCTCTTAAAGCATGCTGGTGAGTTAACTGGTTTAGCCACCGGTTTTCGTTCCGTAAGCTGTGCCCCAGCCCCATGCGCCTGAACCGAAGCCACGGGCGACAACGCGCTCGCGGTAAACAGCTGAGACCACATCGCCGTCACCAGCGAGTAGAGCTTTTGTGGAACACATTTCCGCACAAAGTGGCAATTTGCCTTCCGCCAAACGGTTGCGACCGTATTTGACGAACTCTGCTTGCGACAGGTCTTCTTCAGGACCGCCAGCACAGAAGGTACATTTGTCCATCTTGCCGCGTGTACCAAAGTTTGACACTTGCGGATATTGCGGCGCGCCAAATGGACACGCGTAGAAGCAATAACCACAGCCAATGCAGAGGTCTTTAGAGTGCAGAACCACACCGTCGTCTGTGCGGTAGAAACAATCTACCGGACAAACAGCCGAGCATGGAGCGTCGGAGCAGTGCATACAAGCAATCGACAAAGAGCGCTCGCCTGGTTGACCGTCTTTCAACGTCACCACGCGACGGCGGTTAATACCCCACGCCACTTCGTTTTCATTCTTACATGCTGTGACACAAGCGTTGCATTCAATGCAGCGTTCAGCGTCACAAAGGAAAGTCATTCTAGCCATTGTATACTCCTCCTACGCAGCTTCGATGCGACATAGCGTACATTTGGTTTCCTGCATTTGGGTAACCGAATCGTAGCCATATGTTTGTGCCGTATTTGATGCCTCACCCAAGACGTATGGGTCTGCACCTTTCGGATATTTGTCGCGTTGGTCGACGCCTTGGAAATGACCACCAAAGTGGAACGGCATAAAGGCAACGCCTTTTGCAACCCGCTCGGTAACCAGTGCCATGACTTTAACCTTGCCACCCTCTGGGCCATACAGCCAAACTTGCTTGCCATCACGAATACCAAGAGTGTTGGCGTCCGATGTATTGATTTCGACAAACATGTCTTGCTGCAATTCAGCAAGCCAAGGGTTAGAACGAGATTCTTCACCGCCACCTTCATATTCAACGAGACGACCAGAGGTCAAAATCATTGGGAAGTCTTTGGAGAAGTCGTTCTTCTGGATTGACGCATAAGCAGTCGGCAGACGGTAAGCCTGACGGTCCTCATAGGTCGGATAATCTTCCACAAGATCGCGACGGTTTGTGTAAAGTGGCTCACGATGGAGCGGAATTGGATCTGGGAATGTCCAGACCACGGTCCGCGCTTTCGCGTTACCAAACGGTGCACAACCATGCTCGATAGCAACCCGCTGGATACCGCCTGAAAGGTCAGTTTTCCAGTTGGTTTTCTCACCGGCAACAGCGTCAATTGCTGAACGCTCATCATCGGTTAGATCGCCATCCCAGCCAAGTTTTTGCAACATAGCCATTGTGAACTCAGGATAACCGTCTTCGATTTCTGAGCCAGCAGACCATGAGCCTTCAGCAAGAAGGTTGTCACCATCACGTTCCACACCAAAGCGCGCACGGAAGGTCAAACCACCTTCAGCCACTGGTTTGGATGGATCGTAAAGAATTGGCGTGCCTGGGTGACCCATTTCTGGAGTACCCCAACATGGCCAAGGCATACCGTAATACTCACCATCATTCGGTCCGCCCACAGCTTGAAGCGTTGTGCGGTCGAAGGTGTGCTGGTTTGCCATGTGTGAACGTAGGCGCTCTGGCGACTGGCCAGTATACCCGATAGTCCACATGCCTTTATTGATCTCAGCGGTGACATCCTCAATGTGCGGCGTGTCATTTTCCACTTTGATGTTTTTGAACATCTCATCAGCAAAACCGAATTTCTTCGCAAGTTTATAGATGATGATGTGATCTGGCAGTGATTCAAACAATGGATCAAACACAGTTTCGCGCCACTGGATAGAGCGGTTTGAAGCTGTAACTGAGCCGTATGTTTCAAACTGTGTAGAAGCTGGAAGCAGGTAAATACCATCCTTCTTCTCAGACATAACAGCTGCCATGGTTGGGTATGGATCAATCACGACAAGAACGTCGAGTTTTTCCATGGCCTTCGCCATATCAGGTAGTCGTGTCTGTGAGTTTGGTGCGTGACCCCAGAAAACCATACCGCGAACATTGTTCGGCTGGTCAATCTTGTCAGCATCTTCGAGAACACCATCGATCCAGCGAGACACCGGAATGCCTTTGCCTTCCATCATTTCTTTGTTTTCGAAACGATCAAGGATGTAATCGTAGTCTGTTTCCCAAACACGAGCCCAGTGCTTCCATGATCCTGTTTTCAGGCCATAGTAACCAGGCAATGTGTGGGACAGAACGCCAAGGTCGGTTGCACCTTGTACATTATCGTGGCCACGGAAGATATTGGTACCGCCACCGGCTTTACCCATATTACCGAGCGCCAACTGCAAGATGCAGTATGCACGGGTGTTGTTGTTACCATTGGTGTGCTGTGTGCCACCCATACACCAGATAACGGTGCCTGGACGGTTTTGAGCAAGTGTACGTGCAACGCGTTTGAGCTGTGAGCCCGGAACGCCTGTTACCCGTTCAACTTCTTCTGGGTTCCATTTTCTAACTTCACCCTCGATTTGGTCCATACCCCAAACACGCTGACGGATGAACTCTTTGTCTTCCCAGCCATTGTCGAAGATGTGGTACAAAATGCCCCAAACAAGCGCCACATCCGTACCAGGACGGAAACGGACATACTCGTCTGCGTGGGCAGCTGTTCTGGTAAAGCGTGGGTCACACACGATAACAGGCGCATTGTTTTCTTCTTTCGCCTTCATCAGGTGAAGAAGAGACACAGGGTGCGCTTCAGCAGGGTTGCCACCGATCACGAAGATTGACCGTGAATTGTGGATGTCATTATAGGAGTTTGTCATCGCGCCATAGCCCCAGGTGTTTGCAACACCGGCAACTGTGGTTGAGTGACAAATACGGGCTTGGTGGTCCACGTTGTTTGTGCCGAAGTAGGCAGCAAATTTGCGGAACAGGTAAGCCTGCTCATTGTTGTGCTTGGCAGAACCGAGCCAATAGACGGAATCAGGACCGCTTTCAGAGCGGATTGAATCGAGCTTACCGCCCACTTCTTCAATCGCATCATCCCAGCTCATACGTTCCCACTTGCCGCTTACCAATTTCATTGGATATTTCAAGCGACGTTCGCCGTGAGCGTGTTCGCGGACAGCAGCACCTTTGGCGCAATGCGCACCAAGGTTGAACGGTGAATCAAAGCCAGGCTCTTGCCCAACCCATACGCCGTCTTCAACTTCCGCAACAACAGTACAACCCACTGAGCAGTGTGTACAAATTGATTTTACGACCTTTTTTTCCGCAGATGATTGAGCCTGAGCTTTCTCAACTGTACCGACGGTCACAGCACTTGCCGCAGCAATGCCTCCGACGGCGAGACCGGATCGTCTCAAAAACGCCCGGCGATCAAGGCCGGTGTTTGCCAGTTCTGCAATGGCAGATGACAAACGGGGGCCATTCGCAACCCCACCTGTCTTCTTCCTAAGCATATTACCTCCTAGTGGTCCAAAATGGACCGGTTTCTCCAACAACCGACCGCAATGGTCGGACAATCACAAATCAACGCGGTTCTTTAGAACCGTGATAATTCATAAACTTTCTTGACGTGATCGCTCTCTCTATATCCAGAGCCTTGGACTTCAACTTCCTCAGTCGCTTGCGCCGCGCCGCCAGTAAGTGCAGCTGCGCCACTAGCAAGTGTTCCAACACTTGCCATCTTGAGGAAAGAACGGCGGTCTGCCGTCACTTCGTCTTTATGGGCCATAAGGCACCTCCTCGTTAATCGATGCTATTGTCTCCTGTTCAGCCAAATAAGCCGCGGCGAGGCTAGCATCAGCCCCCCCGAAAAACGTAACCTCTCACTCCATTGAGAAAGCTGCGTTTTCAATCTCCATAAATTGTTTGCCGATTTCACCAACCGGCTTGTAAAGTTTTGCGGTCTCAGCTTTTTCCAAATCTTTGAAAAAGTATGAGGCCCATGACCCTATATGCTGGTCAAAAAATTCTTTCTGCGTGGCTTTGTCAGCAGGCTCACCAAAGCTACCGTCAATCAACCCTGCCATCATCTCCATTAGCGAACCAATGCCGTCTTCCGGCTCTTTAACCGTTTCAGCACGTTTAATGTTCAGCTCGCGCATTGTGTTGCGCAGTTTGGCGAGCGGCTTTTCGTTCAAGAAACCGGTTAGGTAATAGGAGCAATAAGGAACAAGTTCACCACGACCCATGCCGATGAATAAATCATTGTATTCGTGGCGGGCCTGATCAACGCCTGCTTTTTCAGCTTGTGCGGCTAACTTTTGGAATGACTTGCCAAGATCACTATCGTCGCCTTCAAGGCCGCGAACTATTGTTAGCATTTCTTCGGATGGTTCGTTTGCAAGCAGGTGCCCCAGCAGAGTGTACAGTTGCGCCCGCAACCGATCCTCATCTGAAATCTTCGATACTGTGGCTGCTCCCGAAGCCTGCATTCCATCCTCCGCATGTATGTCGTGCCAAAAAGAAACCATAATTTTTTTCGATTAGCAATAGGAAGAATATTTATCAAATTATAAAATATTATTACAAAACAATGGGTTACTAAATTACTCGACATAAAATCTTTTATTTTTTACGGGAAATATACCTATAAATTCTGGTTGCAATGCAGCAATATTTTTGTTGCTTTGCAGCATATGTTGGTCGTTGTTTTTATGTAATCAATTGATTTGTTTCTGAAATTTGTATGATTGTATTGGTGGCTCAATCGATTTGACAAAATTCTGCACTATAATGCTCATTAAGCGATTGTATTTGCATATCAAATCAGGATTCTATTCAATCTAAGAACATGTCTTGAACAGGAGAATGAACGTGTACCCAGCAGCGTCGGACACAGGCAATTTTGCCAACGCAATTGATTTGCGCAGTGACACGGTGACAAAGCCAACGACTGCGATGCGCGAGGCGATGGCCACGGCTGATGTGGGGGATGATGTTTATGGGGATGACCCGACTGTTCGCCTTTTAGAAGAAGAGGTGGCTAACCTTTTGGGAAAAGAGGCAGCCGTCTTTGTTGCGTCGGGCACGCAAAGTAATTTGATTGCCATGTTGAGCCACTGTAATCGAGGTGAAGAATATATTTCAGGCGTTTGTAATCATGTGGCGCGCTACGAGGCGGCGGGTGCGGCGGTGCTTGGCGGCATTGCACCGTTCCAATTACCGGTTGATGACAAAGGCGCGATCTCTCTCGACGATTTGAAAGGCGCCATCAAACCCGACGACCCACATTTTCCAATCAGCCGTCTTTTATGTCTGGAGAACACGGTCTATGGCCGCTTGCAAGACCAAGACAACATCGAGAGCCTTGCTGCTTTTGCAAAGAGTGAAGGCTTGGCTGTTCATATGGATGGCGCGCGTTTGATGAATGCTGTTGTTCGTTCCAATCGTTCGGCAAAAGAGCTGGTTGCCTGTTGTGATACGGTGTCGCTTTGTCTTTCCAAAGGGTTGGGCGCACCAGTTGGGTCTGTCTTAGCGGGCGGGCAAGACTTCGTCCAAAAGGCACGGCGTAATCGAAAGCTCTTAGGGGGTGGAATGCGGCAAGTTGGTATTCTGGCGGCAGCTGGTCGGTATGCCTTGGAGCACCATGTAGACCGCCTCGCAGATGACCATCGTCGGGCTCGTAACTTAGCCGAAATTCTATCGCACTATGATGAGATCACTGTTCATGAAGGCCGATTGGACACGAACATGGTGTTTCTCTCAATTTCTAATGAGCACCGCGATCCTTTGTATAACTTCTTAAAGGAGCGGGGAATTATTCTCGGTTCACCAGCTGATATTATGCGCTGTGTCACCCACTTAGATGTCGACGATGATGCACTGTCACAAATAAAATCATCAATTGATCAGTATTTTGCTGTTGCTTCATAAGTCGCGTTGCGGTGTGATGGTGAGTATAGATCAAAACGCCTTTTGGCGTATTCGTCCTAACCTAGATAAATCGGAGTTGTCGCTGTGTCCTTAAGCAGGTCGGGCAAAAAAATGCTAAAGAAAATTGCTGACCTTTCAAAGAATGTGAAAACAGGGAATTTGGATAGGCGCGAGTTTTTGGCATTGGCCAGCATGTTTGGCGCGACCACTGCAACGGCCTATTCGATGATCGGTTTGCCGGTTCCAGCCCGTGCGGATACTCAAGACCTACGTGGCGTTAAAGGCGGCATATTGCGCGTCTCGATGGCGATCCTCGAAATCAAAGACCCGCGTACTTACGATTGGCCTGTTATGGGCAATATGGGGCGCCAGTTCTTGGACCCGTTGGTTAAATATACAACCAACTTCACCTTTGAAGGCAAGCTGCTTGAAAGCTGGGACATCTCAGAGGATGCCAAAACTTATACATTGCACATACGCAAAGGTGTGAAATGGAATAACGGCGATGACTTTAATGCAGACGACGTGATTTTTAACATCACGCGCTGGTGCGATAAAACAGTCATTGGCAACTCCATGGCGGGCCGTTTTGCGACATTGATTGATTCTGAAACCAAGCAGCTAGCTGAGGGCATTGTTGAGCGTCTTGATGATTACACGGTGATGCTCAACCTCAAGCAGCCTGACATCACCATTATTCCCGGCATGGCTGATTATCCTGCTTTGATTGTTCATCGTGATTTTGAAAAAGCGCATGATGGTGATCATGCTAAGTTTCCAATTGGTACTGGTCCGTTCGTCATGCAAGAGCATGTTGTGGGTGACCGTGCTTCAGTGCGTCGCCGTTTGGATAATTCTTGGTGGGGTGGGGAGACGTTTTTAGATGGTGTTGATTTCCTTGATCCTGGTACTGATCCCGTTACTGAAGTCGACTTTTTCGAAACTCAAATCGTTGATGTCAATTTCGAAACCACAGGCGATTTCGTCAATGTGTTAGACCGTCTTGGGTTTGTTAAATCTGAGGTCGATACGGCGGCCACTATTGTTTGCCGAACCAACGCGAAAACCGCGCCTTATGATGATGAGCGTGTGCGCCGTGCCCTTCAATTGGCCGTTGATAACAACATCGTCCTTCAGCTTGGTATCGCGAGCCTTGGTAAGGTGGCGGAAAACCACCATGTCGCGCCCATTCATCCAGAATATGCGAAATTGCCTGCGCCCAAACGCGATGTAGAGGCATCTCGAAAACTTCTGGAAGAGGCGGGGCAAAGCGGTTTCACGCATACACTTATTTCCGTCAAAGGCGATTGGCGCGAACAAACCACGGATGCCATTGCAACCCAACTGCGCGGCGCTGGTATCAAGGTTAAACGCAAGAGCATTGCCGGGTCAGAGTTTTGGTCGAAATGGGCAACCCATCCTTTTTCCTCAACCAATTGGTCGATGAGGCCATTGGGCGTTCAAGTCTTGGCGCTTGCTTATCGTTCTGGCGAAGCATGGAATGAGACGGCTTTTGAAAACCCTGAATTTGATCAAAAGCTCAATGAAGCGCTCGCGATTGTTGATCCTGAAAAACGGCGTTTGGTGATGGTGGATATTCAATCCATTCTCCAGCAGTCTGGCGTGATCATTCAACCTTTTTGGCGTTCGCTTTATTGCCACCATGTTGAGGCGGTTAAAAACTACACCATGCATCCAACTTTTGAGATGGATTTTGACAAGGTTTGGATCGACGAAAGTTAAGCCTTCGCCTAACGGGCGCTCATGCGCGTTTGTCTCGGGGTTTCACCATATTGTTTGCGATATGCCGTGCTGAAACTTGGCTGACTTGAAAATCCCGTCATCTGGCTAATATCGGCCAATCGGTTGTTAGAATGCAGCAGCATATCGTGGGCGCATTCGAGACGTTGTATTTGATAATAAGCCTTCGGCGTGGTCTTGAGCCAGAGGTTGAAGTGTCTCTCTAAGCGTCTTGTATGGATGCCGCATCTCTCTGAAATATCAGAGATTGTTAGTGGTCGCTCGATATTGTCTTGCATCAGTTTCATGGCAAGCTGCATTTGGTCTGGCAGGTGAGTATTCCGGTTTGTACGCCCACCGCGCTGGCTCTCTCCGCCCTCGCGTAAACGATCATGCTGAAACTGATTGCCGGCAAATCTAGCTGTCTCTTCGCCATGCTTCATGGAGATGAGATGCAGCATCATATCCATGCTGGCAGCACCACCAGAGCAGGTGAGCAATTTATCATCATTGACGAAGAGGGTCTCTTCCACATTGAGCGCTGGAAAAGCGTCGCGAAGGCTTGGCAAAAACTCCCAGTGGGCCGTGCATCGTCTGTCACCAATAAGACCAGCCCGAGCAAGTAAAAATGTACCACCAGATAAGGCCCCGATATTGATCCCACTTTTAGACGCCCGTTGCAGGGTTGCGTTGATGCGTGAGCGTTCTGGTGTGTCGGTGGTGAGCCCTGCAGAAACAAACAGCCTATCCAGAACAGGCGCATCGCTGAGCGCGCTTTGAACATCGACTTTCATGCCGTTTGACGCATGAACCGCTTCACCGTCTAAGCTATAGTAATGCCATGCATAAACAGTCTTGCCTAAATGACGATTGGCAGCCCGCAGCGGTTCAATTGCCGCCGCCACGCTCATCATGGAAAAGTCTCCAATTAAAAAGAAGCCGAAGTTTTCTGTCATATTGTCACAAAAGCAAAAAAAAGCGTCGAGAAAAAGCATTTTCTGAAATTTATCTGACTTGATACTTTAAAAAAGCGGTTCGCTTGGGCGAGCCGATAAGAAAGCACTGATGAAGAGTGCAATTTTGGCCTTAGGCCAGTTGGAGGAAATTAAATGAGAACTCATGCGCGTGCAGTGGTTATCGGCGGTGGTGTCGTTGGCTGTTCAGTCCTTTATCACCTAGCGAAAGCAGGATGGACGGATATTGTTCTTTTAGAGCGCGATGAGTTGACCTCTGGTTCAACGTGGCACGCAGCAGGCGGCATGCACACAATCAATGGTGACCCCAATGTTGCCAAGCTCCAGCAATACACAATCGACCTTTATAAAGAGATTGAAGAAGCCTCCGGCCAAGAAACTGGCGTGCACCTAACAGGTGGCGTGATGATGGCTTCCACCGTTGAGCGGATGGACTGGCTTAAAGGGCTTGTTGCGAAGGGCACCTATCTTGGCATTGAAGCTGATTTGATCACACCGGAAGAAGCGCACGAATTAATGCCACTTCTTGATCCGTCCCAATTTGTGGGTGGTGTGAGAACTTATGTTGATGGTCACCTTGACCCATCAGGGGTTACCCACGCTTATGCAAAAGCTGCTCGTAAACTGGGTGCCGACATTGAACGCTTTACCAAAGTGGAAGACCTTGCACAAAACCGCGATGGCACATGGCGCGTTATCACCAATAAGGGTGAAATCATCGCCGAGAATGTCGTCAATGCTGGTGGCCTTTGGGCGCGTGAAGTTGGACAGATGGTGGGGTTAAACCTTCCGCTTATGGCGATGGAGCATATGTACCTCATCACTGAGGATATGCCGGAAGTTGCCGAGATTAATAAGACTACTGGCAAAGAAGTTTTCCACGCCGTCGATTTTGATGGTGAACTTTACTTGCGCCAAGAGCGCGGCGGCATGTTGATGGGCACCTATGAAAAAGCCTGTGTGCCATGGTCTGTTCACTCTACGCCATGGGAATTTGGTCACGAGCTGCTTGAGCCAGATATCGACCGTATCGCGCCATCATTGGAAGTTGGCTTTAAACACTTCCCAGCGTTTGAGCGCGCGGGTATCAAACAAATCATCAATGGTCCCTTCACCTTTGCACCAGACGGTAACCCGTTGGTTGGTCCTGTGCGTGGTTTACCGGGTTATTGGTGTGCCTGCGCGGTTATGGCGGGCTTCAGCCAAGGCGGCGGCGTTGGTTTGACCCTTGCAAATTGGATGACCGAGGGCGATCCAGGTTATGATATCTTTGCGATGGATATTGGCCGTTATGGTGACTGGGCAACACCTGCATATACCAATGTAAAAGTGCAGGAAAACTATTCACGTCGCTTCTCAATCAAGTTCCCGAACGAAGAATTGCCAGCAGGCCGTCCGCTTCGCACAACCGCGATCTACGACAAATTGTCAGCGCATGGCGCACAATGGGGCCAAGCCTATGGTCTTGAAATTCCGCTCTGGTTTGCGCCAGAAGGGGTGAAGGATGAGTTCTCTTGGCACCGATCAACCGACTTTGAACATGTCGCCAACGAAGTGAAGGGCGTGCGTGAAGGCGTTGGACTTGGTGAAATTTCAGGCTTTGCCAATTACACCATCACAGGATCGGGGGCAGCTGAATGGCTTGACCGCATTCTAGCATGCAAGCTGCCAAAAGAAGGCCGCATGACATTGGCGCCGATGCTGAAAGAAAACGGCAAAGTGATTGGCGATTTCTCACTTGCAAACCTCGGTAATGGCAAATGGTTCATCGCTGGTTCTGGTATCGCGGAAGAATACCACATGCGCTGGTTTGAACAGCACCTGCCAGATGATGGGTCCGTTGTGGTTGAGGCGCTTGGCGTCAGTTTAACAGGTCTCACAATCGCTGGCCCGAAAGCTCGCGATCTGCTGGCGAAAGTGACACACGCGGATGTTTCCAAAACCGCCTTTAAGTTTATGGATATTCGTGAGCTTTATATCGGCATGGCGAAATGTCTTGTTGGTCGTGTCAGCTTTACCGGTGACATGGGTTATGAGATTTGGATCAAGCCAGAAGATCAACGTATGGTCTTTGACCTGTTGATGAGCGAAGGCGAAGAGCTTGGTATTTCCTTGTTCGGTGGCCGTGCATTGAATGCGATGCGTCTTGAGAAAAACTACGGCACATGGGCGCGTGAATATCGCCCCGTATATGGCCCGCTTGAATCGGGACTTGATCGTTTTGTTGCTTATGGCAAAGACGCTGACTTCATTGGTAAGGCTGCGGCAATTCAAGAGCGCGAGGACGGCGGTAAGCTGCGCCTTTGTGCCTTTGTTATTGAAGCAAAGAATGCGGATGTGATTGGCGACGAACCTGTCTATCACAATGGCGAAGTTAAAGGCTGGGTAACATCAGGCGGTTTTGCTCATCACAGTCAAAAATCAGTTGCGATGGGTTACATCCCGAAAGAGATTGCAAGTGAAGCAGGCGGCTTTGAAATTGAATTGCTGGGAGAAAAGCTGAAAGCCACTATTCAGACCGTGCCATTGTTTGATGCAAACTATGAGCGCATGCGTGGCTAGCTTACGGCCCCTTACTTAGTAAGGTCTACTGACAAAAATGCCGTGGTGGATATCTGTCCACCACGGCATTTTCTTGTTTAAATCTGAGTTGGTTTATTTGCCAAGCTTGTTGCGAACAAAGCTGATGACTGCAAGCACCACGCCGCCGCCAACGCCGCCGCCTGCAAGGCTGCCGATAATGCCACCAATGTCAGCACCACCTGCTTCAGGCGCTGCCCCACCAAGCACTGCACCTAGAATTTGGCCACCCACGCCACCGCCGACAATGCCGCCGATTGAGTTGATCAACCCACCTTGGTTGATGCTTGGAATAAGTTTACCTGCTACGTTGCCGCCAATAGCACCAGATGCGAGCTGAATGATAAGTGAAAGATCCATGGATGTCCCCTGATATGTATTTATAGTTGTATGCTTATTTTGTATGCAATCTCGAGGCGTGTCCAGTCGTTTATCAAAAAATGCTTGGTGGTGTTGATACAGGTCCAGAGGGATTTATCATTGATGCAGCTGTTGATGATGCTTTGAAGGACACCATTAAACGTAAGAAGTCAGAGTGCGCAGACGCTTGGTATTGATCACCACTATACCGTGGTCCAGCATCACTCTTCACGCCAATGTTGATCGGCTTTGAATAAATAGACCACGCAACCCCTTGCAATGAAGGTTAAATTTGTTCCACACTCTACTTTCGAGGTTTTGGAGGAGGATCGAAAATGACCACAGTTAAGATGACGGTCAATGGTGAGGTTAGGTCGGCAGATGTCGAAGACCGCACTTTGTTGGTAGATTATTTGCGGGAAAATTTGGAATTAACGGGCACACACGTTGGATGCGATACATCCCAATGCGGCGCTTGTGTTGTTCATGTGGATGGCAAGGCGGTTAAGTCTTGCACAATGTTGGCTGCTCACGCAGAAGGCGCGGAAGTTAAAACGATTGAGGGCTTGGCAGATGGGATGGACCTTCATCCAATGCAGGCAGCGTTCCGCGAACATCACGGCCTACAGTGCGGTTACTGCACGCCAGGCATGATTATGACAGCTGTTGATATGGTGAAACGCCATGGTGGTCCTGTTGATGAAGCGACCATTCGCTCAGAACTGGAAGGCAACATTTGCCGCTGTACTGGTTACCACAACATCGTAAAGGCGATTAAAGCCGCGTCTGAAACGATGGCAGGTATGCCGGAAGCCGCCGAGTAGTTTTGCTCATCTATTTTTTGACTTTAGTTTCGGGAGGAAACGAAAATGTCAGCTCAAGGTATCGGCGCACGCGTGGTGCGCAAAGAAGATAAAAGATTTATCACAGGGCGCGGTCGTTATACGGACGACATCACCTTGCCAGGTCAACTCTATGCCCGTTTCGTGCGCTCACCACATGCTCACGCCAAAGTAAAATCCATCGACGCATCTGCTGCAAAAGCGATGGACGGCGTGATTGATGTTTTGACCGGCGAGCAATTGGTTGGTGATGGCATTGGCAACATCATTTGTGGTTGGATGATCCATTCTAAAGATGGTTCCCCAATGAACATGGGCGCATGGCCTGCTATGGCACCTGAAACAGTTCGGTTTGTTGGTGAGGCTGTCGCTGTTGTGATCGGTCGCTCAAAGGCAATTGCGGAAGCAGGCGTTGAAGCTGTCAATGTTGACTGGGACGTGCTTCCAGCTGTGATAACAGCGGCGGCGGCTCAAGCAGATGGCGCGCCACAGCTTCACCCAGAAGCGGCAGGCAATTTGATCTATGATTGGGAAATCGGCGAAGAAGCCGCAACTGATGAAGCGATCGCTGGAGCCTCTCATGTAACACGTATGGAAATCACCAATAACCGCTTGGTGCCAAACGCGATGGAGCCGCGTGCTGCCAATGCTGCTTACGATGCAGCAGAAGAGCACTATACGCTCTATACAACCAGCCAAAACCCACATGTGGCACGGCTTGTTTTGTCTGCGTTTTATCAAGTCGCACCAGAGCATAAACTGCGCGTTATTGCGCCAGATGTTGGTGGTGGATTTGGGTCTAAGATTTACATCTACCCAGAAGAAATTGTGTGTCTTTGGGCCTCCATGAAAATTGGCGGACGGCCTGTTAAATGGACATCTGACCGCACCGAAGCATTCTTGACGGATGCACACGGTCGCGATCACGTTTCAACGGCTGAAATGGCGTTTGATGCAAACAACAAGATTACAGGGCTGAAGGTTACGACGAAAGCAAACCTTGGCGCTTACATGTCGTTGTTCTCATCATCTGTGCCGACCTATCTTTATGCAACATTGTTGTCGGGCCAATATAACATTCCAAACATCCACGCGAATGTGCAAACGCTCTACACAAATACAGTGCCAGTTGATGCCTACCGTGGGGCAGGGCGTCCAGAAGCCTCCTACCTCATTGAGCGCATGATGGAGACTGCAGCGCGTGAATTGGGCGTTGATCCGTCTGACCTGCGTGAAGCAAACTTCATTCAAGAATTCCCGCACCAAACACCTGTTATCATGTGTTACGACGCCGGTGATTTTGGCGTGTCGATGAAGGCTGCGAAAGGGGCGATTGACTATGATGGTTTCGAAGCCCGTAAAGCCGCCTCAGCAGCACAAGGCAAAATGCGCGGCATTGGCTTTTCTTGCTACATCGAAGCCTGCGGCATTGCGCCATCGGCGGCTGTTGGTTCGTTAGGTGCTGGTGTTGGTCTTTGGGAATCTGCTGAGGTTCGCGTGAACCCAGTCGGCACCATCGAAATTTTGACAGGCTCGCACAGTCACGGCCAAGGCCACGAGACGACATTCGCGCAAGTGGTGTCTGATCGTTTCGGTCTACCAACAGACAATATCCAAATCGTCCACGGCGATACGGATAAGGTGCAGTTTGGTATGGGTACTTATGGTTCCCGTTCTGGCGCTGTTGGTATTTCAGCCATCGTCAAAGCACTTGATAAGGTGGAAGCGAAAGCTAAGAAAATCGCAGCACACCTGCTTGAAGCAGATGAAGGCGACATCGTCATCGAAGACGGCGAAGTGAAAGTGTCCGGTACGGATAAGAAACTTGACTGGCATGAAGTCTGCCTTGGTGCTTACACCGCGCACAATTTGCCAGAGGGCATGGAACCGGGCCTTAAAGAAGGCGCGTTTTATGATCCGGCAAACTTCACCTTCCCAGCAGGTACTTATATCTGCGAAGTAGAAGTTGATCCGCAAACAGGCGTCACTGATATCATTGATTTCGTGGCAGCTGATGACTTCGGCAAAATCATCAATCCGATGATTGTTGAAGGTCAGGTTCATGGTGGTTTGGCGCAAGGTATCGGCCAAGCACTTCTTGAGGGGGCAAGCTATAGTGAAAGCGGCCAACTCGAGACAGCATCCTTCATGGATTACTGTATGCCACGCGCGGATGACCTTCCGTCGTTCCAAGTGTCGCATCATGAAACATTATCACCATCCAACCCGCTCGGCATTAAAGGCTGCGGTGAGGCGGGGGCTATTGGTTCTCCACCAGCGGTGATCAATGCGATCACAAATGCAATTGGCAACAATGATTTGAGCATGCCTGCAACACCACAAAAAGTGTGGGCCGCAATACAAGCAGCCAGCACGGCTGAAGCAGCAGAGTAAGGACAAAAAAGATGTATGAAACAAAATATCAAAAACCATCCTCTCTCGCAGACGCTGTTTCCGCGATGGGGTCTTCTGACGACGGTAAGTTTCTAGGCGGCGGGCAAACGCTCATCCCAACCATGAAACAACGCCTTGCCGCTCCAACTGATGTGATCAGCGTGGCTGGCCTGCCAGAATTGCAGGGCATCACTGTTAACGGTGATAGTGTCACTATTGGTGCTGGCACCACTCACGCAACGGTTGCGGGATCAGTGGATGTGCAAAGCGCTATTCCAGCCCTTGCCGCTCTAGCAGGCGGCATCGGTGATCCGCAGGTGCGCAACATGGGAACGCTCGGCGGATCTGTTGCAAACAATGATCCGGCGGCTGATTATCCAAGTGCCGTTTTGGGGCTTGGTGCAACGGTCAACACAAATACCCGTGCCATTGCCGCAGATGACTTTTTTGAAGGCATGTTTGGCACCGTCTTGGAAGATGATGAAGTGATTGTCTCAATCTCTTTTCCAAAACCAAAACGGGCAGCCTACGCAAAGTTTGATAACCCTGCTTCACGCTATGCGCTGGCAGGTGCCTTCGTAGCTGAACTTGCAGACGGCTCCGTTCGTGTGGCTGTAACAGGGGCGGGCGCTGACGGTGTCTTCCGTGCTTCTGAGATGGAAGCAGCGCTTAGTTCAAACTTTAGTGCTGATGCCATTGCAGGCATCTCCATTGATGCAGACGAGCTCATGGAAGATATGCATGGATCGGCTGATTATCGGGCCAATATTGTAAAAGTAATGGCAGGCCGTGCGGTTTCAGCTGCTGGCTAGATTTGATTAAATAGCAAAAACGAAATCCCGGCTTTAAGTCGGGATTTTTTATGATCATAAGGTTTTGCCGCTTTGCGAATTGGTTTTCTGCTCTAGCACCTTGTTAAAGCGTCGCGCCTAGGCAATATGCAGGCAACATAACTGAGGAAATACCATGAAACTGAACAATGAATTGGCAGCGATTGTCACTGGTGGCGCATCTGGCCTTGGCGAAGCAACAGCGCGTGCTCTTGCGGCAAAGGGCGTAAGCGTTGCGATCTTTGATATGAATAAAGAGGCTGGCGTTGCCGTTGCCAAAGATATTGAAGGCATTTTCATTGAAGTCGATGTATCAAGCCCTGAAAGCGTTGCAGCGGCGATGGTAACGGTCAAAGAAGAATGCGGCACTCTGCGCATCTGCGTAAACTGTGCTGGCGTCGCGCCTGCCCAAAAGACAGTTTCAAAAGGTGTGGTTCACGATGCGGCTTTATTCCAGAAGGTCATCAACATCAATCTGGTCGGCACCTTCAACGTAGCAAGCCAAGCAGCTCAATTGATGGCTGAAGCCGATCCACTAACAGCTGATGGCGAACGGGGCGTGATCGTCAATACGGCCTCTGTTGCAGCCTTCGATGGTCAAGTGGGTCAAGTGGCCTACGGTTCTTCAAAAGCAGCGGTTGCAGGCATGACGCTACCTATGGCCCGCGATCTTTCACGCGATGGTATCCGCGTTATGACAATCGCACCTGGTATCTTCGGCACGCCAATGCTGCTTGCTATGCCTGAAGAAGTGCAAGATGCGCTTGGCAAACAAGTTCCATTCCCTTCACGCCTCGGCAAGCCAGAAGAATATGCAAATTTGGTGATGGCGATTGCAGAAAATGAAATGCTGAACGGCGAAACAATCCGCCTTGACGGCGCGATCAGAATGGCACCGAGATAGGGTCTGTTTGAGCGAATAAATTTGGTAGATCAGCGCGCGCGTTTGTGAACCTCAAGCATTCCTGCTTAAAGCCCCCACTTAACCTCACGGTCGTTGGACGCCATTAAGTTTTGGTAGCGTGCAACGGCCCATAGTGGGAAGTAGGACGCATAGCCGTGGTATTTTAGATAAAATACGCGCGGGAAGCCTGTTCCAGACCAATTTTGCTCATCCCACCGTGCGCCATCTTTTGGAGCTTGGGTGAGGTAGCTAACGCCTTTTTGGACAGCTTCATCTTCAACGGCATCAGCAGACATGAGGCCCATTAGCGCCCATGCGGTTTGTGATGCGGTTGATGCTTCGCCGTAGCCTTTTTTCGTCACGTCATAAGTTTCAAGACCTTCGCCCCAACCGCCATCTTCGCGCTGTTGTGCTTTTAGCCATTGGACCGCTTTTTGAACGTAGGGTTGGTTCATGTCTTCGCCAGCGCCTTTAAGCGCAACAAGAGCGGACCATGTTCCATAAATATAATTAGCACCCCAACGCCCAAACCAAGAGCCATCTTTTTCTTGGTCGCGCTTGATAAACTCGACACCTTTAGCAATAGCGCGTTTGTAGCGTTTGCTGTCTACCTGAGAGAGTGCACCGACACAGCGCGCCGTCACATCCACTGTTGGCGGGTCGAGCAAAGCACCATGATCAGCGAATGGAATGTGGTTGAGATAAAAGTGCTCGTTTTCAGGTTCGAAAGCACCCCAGCCGCCGGATGTTGATTGCATACCAAGCAACCACTCACAGCCGCGTTCTATCGCTTCATTGTAATCTGAACTTCCTTGCCTGTTCATCGCAAGGATCACCACTGCCGTGTCATCCACATCAGGGTAGTGCGCATTTTCATATTGGAAAGCCCAGCCGCCTGGTCGTGTGTCAGGGCGGCGAACAGCCCAGTCACCGCGAAGGTCAAGAATCTGGCGTTCTTTCAGCCAATCAAGCGACGCTTTCAATTTTGGGTCGTCGCGCTCACCTGATTCTAAGATCGCGTGAGCGGCAAGACATGTATCCCAAACAGGCGAGAGGCAAGGCTGGAAATAAATCGAATCTTCCCGCTCAGTCAGCAAGTTTTCAACAGCTTCACGTGCGGTCACCATATCTGGATGGTCATCAGCATAGCCAAGAGCACGATAGGCCATAACCGCGTTGGCCATAGCAGGATAAATAGCTCCGAGGCCGTCTTGGCCATTTAGCCGTTCGGTAAAGAATTCAACTGCTTTGTTGATCGCTTTTTTCTTGCCAGCTTTTAGAGCATTCGGTTCGATGAAGCGAAGAAACTTATCAAGTTGCAAGAACGCAGTGCCCCAATAAGAACCAGTATGGTTCACATTGTAGACTTTCTCTTTTTCAGGCGGGGTAACGAAGAGTTCGCGGATGTCTCTGCCTGTTGGGTTGTCGCCCTGTGCCTTTTTGGCAAACAAAACGAGCAGTGGCACAAGAACGGTGCGTGCCCAGTAAGACATTTTGGAAATGTGAAACGGTGACCAGACCGGCTGCAACATCATTTGTACCGGCATAGTGGGAACAGCACGCCACGGCACTTGACCAAACAGGGCCATTGCGATGCGAGTGAATACATTGGCAGTGGATGCACCGCCTTGTGCAAGTATCCATTCGCGCGCACGTTTCATGTGGTCTGCGTCTATATCATCGCCTGCTAGTTTTAAGGCCCAATAGCCTTTTACGCTGGCAGAGATGTTTCCTTCACCATTGTGAAAGAGTGGCCATGAGCCATTTTCATTTTGCACTGTGCGAATATAACGGGCAATTTTTTCTTCCCGTTCCGCATCAATTTCGCCAAGGAAATGGCGCAGCAAAATGTACTCAGAAGGGATGGTGGCATCGGCCTCCAATTCGAAGACAAAGTGGCCGTCGTCCTTCTGCTCATCAAACAGCGCAGCGCGCTGAGATGTGACTACAGCCTCAATCTCTTGAATGTGAATCGTCATCGATAACCTGTTACACTAATAATAGCGATGAAGCCGCATACCTTTCGGGTATGCAAAAAGCAACCTTAATGTTGCTTTAGCCTACTTAGAATGGCGACCAAATTCTAGCTTTTTGATGGCAAAGGGAGCAATTTCGTGAATTGGGGTAAACAACGGCAACGCTTGTGGCCGTTTTGCTTAAGTCGCCGTGGCACCTGCCAAAAAAGCTGCAAGGTTATCTGTTAATATGTCAGACAAATACCCACCTTCTTGAACGTAAACTGTCGGCAGCCCAATTTCAGCAACCGAACGCCCAATTTGCTCAAAACCTTTTGTTGTAACGCTTAAGCCGCGCAACGGGTCTTTCTCTGACGCATCAAGCCCCAGTGCGACCACAAGAACAGAGGGTGCAAACGCGGAAATCGTCCGTTTTGCCTGCTCCAACGTACTGAGAAAAACATCGTCCTCAGAATGTGGTGGCATAGGCAAATTAAGGTTGAAACCCTCGCCATCACCCGCGCCACGCTCATTGGTATGTCCCCAATGGAATGGATAATAATTGGCGGGATCACAATGCATTGAAATTGTCAGCACATCGCGGCGGTTATAAAAAATGCCCTGTGTGCCATTCCCGTGATGCACATCAACATCCAATATGGCGACGCGGTCGTGATGCTTTCGCAACTGCTGCGCGACAATGGCGCAATTGTTCAAAAAGCAAAACCCGCCTGCCATATCAGCATAAGCATGATGGCCGGGTGGGCGACAAAGCGCATAGGCATGTTGGTCACCCGATTGTACCAATTCAGCAGCGGTAAGCGCTGTGTTGGCAGAGGCACAAGCGGCTTTGAAGGTGTTCTCGCCAAGCGGGCAGGAGGTATCTGCCATATGCCATCCCGCGCGGCCAACTACTCCTTTGGGGTAAGTGCCTTGATAGCGGGTTGGATGAATGTTCGCGGTCACCTCTTTGGACGCGCCACCGGGGAGGCGTTGCCATTCTTCATTGGCTGTTTCTAAGAAATTCAAATAGTCAGGCGTATGAACCGCAGCGCGGGGGCCGGGGCCGAAATCTTTGGCAGGTAGGACCGGAACATCAAGCCGGTCGAGCGCTGTCTTCAAGCGGTCGGCGCGTTCTGGCTGTTCAGCAGAGCGCGTTACTT